>JACRNK010000012.1 GCA_016234985.1 Deltaproteobacteria bacterium | reverse complement strand
GCCGTTCAAGATAGATGAAGTAAAACATATTATTAAAAATGCCCTGGACAGGAAAAGGCTTGAGACAGAGAATATTCTGCTTAAAAAAGAACTCAAGAGCAAATATGGTTTTGCAAACCTGATTGGCACAAGCCAGAAGATGATAGAGATATACGAAATTATAAAAAGGGTCGCAAGCACAAAGGCAAACATCCTTATTACAGGCGAAAGCGGCACAGGCAAGGAGCTTGTTGCAAGGGCAATACATTACCAAGGAGACAGAAAGGATAAACCATTTGTTCCGATAAATTGCGGCGCAATACCGGAAAACCTTATAGAGAGCGAACTGTTTGGCCATCAGAAGGGCGCATTTACAGGCGCTGTTGCAAATAAAAGCGGCTTGTTTGAGATGGCAAATCAAGGCACGATATTCCTTGATGAGATAACAGAGCTTCCTGTTCAGCTTCAGGTAAAGCTCCTTCGCGTAATTCAGGAAAGGAATTTCAGGAGGGTCGGCGGCATTGAGGATATAGCGGTAGACGTGAGAATAATTGCGGCGTCAAACAAGGAAATTGATGAAGAGGTTAAAAGGAAAAGGTTCAGGGAAGACCTCTTCTACAGATTGAATGTAATCCCAATCCACATGCCGCCTTTAAGGGAAAGGAAAGAAGATATCCGGCTTCTTGCGGAACACTTTTTTGAAAAGCACACAAAAGAGCTTGCCAAGGAGATAAAGGGCATATCGCATGAGGCTATGGATTATCTTGAGTCTTACTCATATCCGGGCAATATAAGAGAGCTTGAGAACATAATAGAGAGGGCTGTTGCGCTGGAAAATACGAGCGTTATCCTGCCTGAGAGTCTGCCTGAATATATAAGAAGTCAGGAGATAAAACATCCTGAAACTGAAATATCTGAGGCTGGGCTTAATCTTGAAAAGAAGATAGAAGATTATGAAAAGGCTATTATCCTTGACGCCCTCAAAAAATCAGGCGGTGTAAAGAAAAAGGCGGCGGAATTGTTAGGTTTAAGTTTCAGGTCTATGAGGTATAAATTAGATAAATACGGGATTGAGTAGAAACCCTTGCCCAAAATAGACATTTATTTTTGGGAGAATTCTTATGGACAGGGCAGCAAGTTTGTGATACAAAAAGGCAAGGATAAAATTTATGAAACAGAATTTGCCTGATATGTTGTTAAAGCCCCTCAAAACCTATTTTGAAAAGAGGGACGATGTGGCGCTTGCTTTTCTTTTCGGCTCAGCCGCAACAGGACGGGTGCGGATGCAAGGGGATATAGATATTGCGGTTTATTTTCGGCCGGAGCATGGCGTAGAATGGGAAGTGTCGGGAAAGAGATGGGAAGCCGAAGCGCGGATAGCGCTTGACCTTGAGAGATTGCTGAAAAAGGAGATTGACCTTATCGTGCTCAACAGGGCAAGGGCCACCCTTGCAGACGAGATAATAAGAAAGGGGACACCGCTCATCATCAAGGACACTGGATTATTGCTGGACTTCCTGTGCATTGTAAGCGATGAGGCGGAATATGTGAGGGAATGGATGCTGGATTATTATAAAGAGGCGCAAATTGCTCAAGGGAGATAAGGCAAAGCTGCTTCCTAATCTGGATTATCTGGAGCGGGAGATTCTTTAATTGCTATATTGGCCTTATTTCAGCGCTGAAAAAATGGCCATCTGGCGGCGGCAGGGTAATTCTGTCTGGATAAAGATTTAGGAAAAAGAACATATTCAAAGGGAGTCAATATGGAAGCGGACAAATATAAAAAGGCATGGGATAATCGAAGGCGTCTGGAAGAGGAGATGCTAATGTTAAGACGCATCCGGTTAATGGAAAAGGTTAAGGAGTGCGCAATTGCGATAAAAAGAATTGGAGGGAAACGAGTTGTCTTGTTTGGGTCCCTTGCAACAGGGAGGTTTCGCAGGGGTTCGGATATTGATATTGCCGTGGAGGGGTTGTCTTCAAAGGCATATTTTAAGGCTATTGGACTTATAGAAGAAATATTGGGTGACATACCATTTGACCTTGTAGACATGGAGGAGACTTTGCCGACGGTGAGGCAAAAGATCGAAAGGGAGGGCGTCCTTGTTTAAGAAGGAAGAGATTCTGCGGTTTGAAACAGAGTTGTCCGAGGAACTGGAAAATGCAAGAAGGATTGCGGAAATCATAAAAGTGAGAATGGATAACCTTCCGTCATCTTCAGACGGCGCTTATGAAGTATACATAGATAGTATCTCTCATAACATAGAAAACTTTTACATGGCTGTTGAAGAGATACTCAAGATGATTTGCGCGGCAACAGAAGAAGGTTTGCCTGAGGGAGAAAGGTGGCACAGCATTCTTCTCAAAAATATGACCAAGGATGTAAGGAATCTCAGGCCGCCTGTTATCAGCGTGAAAACTTATGACTTATTGGACGATTTCCGTAAATTCAGGCATCTTGCAAGAAATATTTACACCTTCAACATAAAACCAGACAAGGTCTTATCCCTTGCAAAGAAACTTGATACGGCTTTCAAATGCCTTAAAAGGGACATTAAAGGATTCTTGCATTTTTTATTTAAAATGACTGATTAAGGGAAATGGACGCCTCTGTCAAGGGATTCCATGACACTTTTTGTCCATTTTAATGACAATTTTTGTCAACACCGCCCTTTCTGGAATCCATTATATTCTAACCTGTTGTTTCTGTTATAAAAAGTTAATTGGCATACTGTTTGCAGTAACTTATTATCAAAGAGATTTAAAAAGGATTTGTTGAAAACTTTAAAATAAAAAGGAGGTGGAGAAGAAACCGTAGCTCAAGGCTTCAGCCTTGAAAAACTCAAATCGTTCGGCTGAGCTCACGCCGAAGCCTAAAGGTTTGAGTTACACAAAAAAACAAAAAGGAGGAAACTACCATGTTTACAAAATTAGCAAAATTACTGAGTCCAACACTCAGAAAGAAAGAGGGCTTTACCCTGATTGAGCTCCTCATCGTCGTGGCCATTATCGCGATACTCGCGGCCATAGCAATACCGCAGTTCAGCGCATACAGGAAAAGAGGTTACAACGCATCTGCCAATTCTGACTCAAGAAACCTAAGGACAACACAAGAGGCGATGTTTGCAGACTTCCAGGAGTATGGTGTAACTACAACTGGTGTTGATACCACTGGTGGGCATAATGGCACAGGAGCACTAATCTCCTCCCCTACATTGGCGATACTTTGCGGGCAAAACAGCGCTACAACATGCCAGAGTAGCATTAACCTGTCGCCAAACGTGTCAACTCGAGCAAATACATATGCAGATACCACAGCCAATAAAAATGTGCGCTTTGCCTTGGGTACAAAACATCTGATGGGTGATGTTATCTATGGAGTAGGTAGCCTTGAAACATCGCCTTATAGAACAGGGGGGGTAGAAAATGTAGCCTTGGGAACTTCAGGTACAGATGTACCTACGGGTTTTACTGCTACGAGTTCTATTTACGGGTCACCATGGGTTGCGTTGCAGTAGTTGTCTTGGTATTGAAAAGGGGAAAGGATTAGATCCTTTCCCCTTTTTTATTGTCTTAAGCTGCCTTATGTTTAAGAAACTTCTGCAAATCAACTTCTTAATGTGGCTTATCATATTTTATGCCTTTATTTCTTACGGCAGAAATATGGTATGGATAGATGAATATGCTTTATGGAATGATGCAGTGGCTAATTCTCCAGATAAGGTTAGACCCAATTTGAATTTTGGGAATACGCTTTTAAAAATGAGCTTCGTGGAAAAGGCAATTCAGAAATTCAAGTGGATAAAAGAAAAAGAACCTGAAAACTTTACCGCTTCTATTAGCCTCGGCGGCGCCTATCTTTTCATAAAAAACTGGGATGGAGCCGTAAGAACGTTTCAGGAGGCAGTTTCCATCAGGCCTGATTCATCCATTGCCCATACCAATCTCGGACTTGCCTTTATAAAAAAGGGGGCTTTTGATATTGCTGCTGAAGAGCTTAAAATCGCAATCCGGCTGTGGCCGGAGAATTACGCGGCGCATTACAATCTAATCACAGCTTACCGGCAAGGCGGTTTATTAAAAGAAGCGGAAGAAGAGGCTAAAATTGCCGATATGCTAAAAGCAAAGCAGGCTCCAAACATTCAAGATGTAGAAGGTTTCTTCGGGTTCGTAGAGATGTAAGTTGTTGAATGTTTATTGTATAAAAGAAAGTGGTCGCTTATGGCAGTCATTTCTTTTGATAAGTTAACCAAAACTTATAAAACCGGATTCAGGAAGAAAAAGACTGCGCTGAAAGATTTTTCCCTTGATATTCGCGAGGGAGAGGTATTTGGTTTTTTGGGGCCAAACGGCGCAGGCAAGTCAACGGCTATAAAGATACTTTTGAACCTTATCTTTCCGACAGCAGGAAAGGCAGAAATATTGGGAAGCGATGTAGGTGAAAAAGAAATCCGAAGGTCTGTCGGCTATCTTCCTGAAAATCCCTATTTTTATGACTATCTAAACCCAGTAGAACTTTTAAGTTTTGCCGGAAGGGCATCTAACATGGATTCATTGAAGATTCGGGAAAAAACAGAATCCCTTTTGAATACGGTCGGTTTGTGGAACGAGAGAAAAAGGGCTATCAGAAGTTACTCAAAAGGCATGGTTCAGAGGGTCGGCCTTGCCCTTGCGCTTATACATGACCCAAAGGTTGTGATATTAGATGAGCCAATGACAGGGCTTGACCCAATAGGCCGTAAGCAGGTTATTGACCTTATCTTAAAACTCAAATCAGAAGGCAAGACTATTTTTTTTAGCTCTCACATCCTTGAAGATATAGAAAGGATTTGCGACAGGATAGGAATGCTTGTCAACGGCCAATTAAGAAGGGTAATAGATTTCAAAAAAGAAAAGCTTATAAAATCTCTTGAAGATACATTTATAGAAGAGGTGGAAAAAGCCGGAGGTTTGCAGCAGTGAATGCAGTCTGGTCGGTGGCGTTAATTACCTTCAAAGAAGGGATAAAAAACAGGGTTATCTTCGGGATATTCATCATTGCCCTTTTACTCTTTGCTGCAACAACAACTGTAACTACATTATTCATGCGCGATATTGTCAAGGTTGCAGTTGACTTGAGCCTCTCAACGGTCTCATTTGCCGGACTTTTAACCCTTTTATTTATAGGTGTGAATCTTTTTGGCAAAGACCTTGATAAGAGAACTATCTATATGGTCATATCAAGACCAATATCGCGGTCAGAGTATCTGATTGGAAAGTTTATAGGGATAGTTTTGCTGGCATTGTCAGTTGTTGTTTTTCTTGGTCTTTTGTCCATTGTGCCGGTAATCATGAGTAAAAGGTTTTATTATTACACTGAGGCAAAATTTGACTGGTGGATATATTTTATTGCAGTCATTTACATATTTATTAAACTTGCCGTAGTGTCTTCCATTATAACCCTTTTTGCGTCATTTACATCCAATTCGTTTATTGCCCTTGTGCTCTCTCTTGTCGCCTATATTATAGGTCAGTCTACTGAAAGTGTGCGGGAACTCCTTGTATCACAGGTTGAAAAAATAGAGGTCAGCCCTATACTGTCGTATATGGTAGAGATTGCGTATTATGTTTTTCCTAATATTTCCGCATTTGACCTCAAGACCCAGGCAGCGCATGGATTATCAATCAACCCATCTTATATCATCTGGACAGCGCTTTATGCAGTATTTTACATGACCATTGCTCTTGCCATAGGCACGCTGGCATTTAGAAGAAGAGAGTTTCCATAATGCATAGGTCTTTGATTATTCCCATATTTGCCATATCTCTGGCCCTCATAGGAAGCGCATTTACGATAGACAAAGTTTCTTCCGAAAGAACCGAACTTCGTCAAAAAGAGGGGATTGGTGTGGTCATGCCGTCTGCTGTTGCCAGGATTGCTGCATTGGAATTTAAGGGGATTTTGGCAGATGTAATATTTTCGAAGGCAATGACATATTATGGAGGAAAAATTATAAGACAAGAGAAGCTGATAGATGAAGAATGGAATTGGATATATAGAAATATGGATGTGGCAACAGACCTTGACCCGTATTTTTTAGACCCCTATTATTTCGGGGCAATGACTTTAGCCTGGGATGCAAATAAGGTTAAGGAGTCTAATATCTTGTTGGAAAAGGCATTTAAATACAGATACTGGGACTGGACAATCCCGTTTTATCTCGGATTTAATCATTTCTTTTTTCTTCAGGATAATGAAAAGGCTGCATATTATCTTATGGAAGGCACAAAAAGGCCCGGAGGCTCAGGCGGCCTTCTGCCAACCCTTGCCGCCCGTCTTTCATATCAGGGGAAAAGGACTGAAAATGCTATTGTCTTTCTGCAGGAAATATTAAACAAAACAGAAGATGAAAATATCCGTTGGATATATGAAAGAAGGTTGAATGCCCTAAAAGGTATCCTGTTTTTAGAAAGGGCTGCGGAAATCTATCAGAACAGATTAAAAAAACCACCTGCAAAACTTGACGAGTTAATAGCAAAAGGGATAATCCAAGAAATCCCCCAAGACCCTTACGGCGGGAAATTTTATATTGACAAAGACGGTTCAATAAAGACAACGAGTGAATTGAGATAATAAAAATCGCTGATTTTCAATTTGACGAAAGACTATTTTTTTTGAAATAATCAGAAAATGGCGGACAGGGAATATAAATTTCTCATCAATGGCGAATGGCGGAAGTCGCCGAAAAAAGAAACGATAAAAAACCCTTACAACAATGAGACCGTTGCCCATGTTTATTTTGCGGAAAAACGAGATTTAGAAGATGCTGTTCTTTCCTCTCAAAAGGCATTTGAGATTACAAAAAGACTTCCGGCCTATAAGCGGGCGGAGATTTTAAAAAATATTGCCAAAGGCCTTGAACATAGAAAAGATGAGATTGCAAAGACAATCACGGTTGAGGCAGGAAAACCTATAACAGATTCAAGAATAGAGGTTTCAAGGGCAATAAATACATTTCAGATTGCATCGGAAGAGGCAAAAAGGATTGAAGGAGAAGTTATACCCCTTGACCTTCTGCCTGGCTCCGAAGGAAAGATTGGCATTGTCCGGCGGTTTCCCATAGGCCCGATTCTCGGAATAACGCCGTTCAATTTCCCCTTAAATCTTGTTTCCCACAAAGTCGCGCCTGCAATTGCATCCGGCAATACAATCATTCTAAAACCTGCGCCAAAGACGCCTGTCACAGCCCTGCTTCTCGGCGAAATTATAAGCAAGTCCGGCCTTCCTGCCGGAGGATTGAATATTGTCCCCTGTTCCAATACTATGGCAGAAAAATTAGTTGCTGATGAGAGAATAAAAAAACTATCATTCACAGGAAGCGCTGCTGTTGGCATGAAATTAAAGGCATTAGCCGGCATGAAAAAGGTGACTTTGGAACTGGGCGGCAATGCAGGAACGATTATCCATTCTGACGCTGATATTGATTTTGCCGCGAAGAGATGCACAACAGGCGCATTTTCCTTTGCAGGCCAGATTTGCATATCTGTGCAGAGGATTTATGCGCAAAAAGATATTTATGAGGAGTTTCTCGGAAAATTTTTAGCCTGTGTCAGGAATCTCAAGATGGGAGACCCGATGAATGAGTCAACTAACATCGGCCCGATGATTGATGAGAAGGCAGGCATGCGGACAGAGGAGTGGCTGAAAGAGGCTGTTGCAGATGGGACAAAAATCCTGACCGGCGGCAAGAGAAATGGAAACTTTTTTGAGCCGACTGTTTTGACAAACACAAAACCTTCAATGAAGGTATGCAAGGAAGAGGTCTTCGCCCCGCTTGTTACAGTTGAGAAGTATGAAAGATTTGAGGATGCTGTGTCAATGGTGAATAATTCCATTTATGGCCTTCAGGCAGGCATCTTCACAAGGGATATAAAAAACATCTTTTTTGCATACAATGAGCTTCTGGTGGGCGGCGTTATTGTAAATGACATTCCCACTTATCGCGCAGACCAGATGCCCTACGGCGGGGTTAAGATGAGCGGCTTCGGCCGGGAAGGCGTGCGGTATGCCATAGAGGAAATGACAGAGTTAAAACTTCTGGCATTAAATCTGGCGGAATAGGCGCAAAGGATTTAAAATTTTTTCTTGCCATTCATAAAAATGTAAGTTAGTATACTGTATACAGAAGCTAAAATGCAGTTTCAACCCTTCCGTGACTGATTTTCATCAAAGACCGGAGAGTTTATGGTTCCAACACCAAAAGGAGGTAGCCTAAAAATGTCATTAAAAATAACCGAAGATTGCGTTGCCTGCGGAGTGTGCTTGCCGGAGTGTCCTGTCAATGCGATCACCGAAGGGGATATCTATGTCATAGACCCTGCAGTATGTATTGAATGCAAGGGGCATTATGATACGCCAAAGTGCGCTGAGGTTTGCCCTGTAGACGCATGCGTACCGGCATAAGACCGTTATACGTGAACGTGATGCGTGAACACTTTTATCCACACGCATCACGCATACGCATCACGGCATTCAAGGAGTGATTTTAAATGAAAGACTTTACAATATTCTGGGGCTGCACAATTCAAACCCGCTTTCCGTTCCTTGAGAAATCAACGCGGATGGTTCTGGATGGGTTTGATCTGCCATACCGGGATGTTGATGGTTTTACCTGCTGTCCCGAGAAATCACTTGTAAATAATATTGACCACGGCCTGTGGGTTCTGACGGCTGCGCGGAATATCGCGCTACTTGACAAAGCTGGTGTTGATCTGGTGAGCCCTTGCACAGGATGTGTGTCAAATCTTGCGACGGTAAATGGAGAACTCCATTCGGATAATAAAGAGAAGATTAAGGTAAACTCCATATTAAAGGAAATCGGGCTTGAGTTTAAAGGCAAGAATAAACTCCGCCATCTTGTGCCGTTCTTTCACGACGAGGTTGGCATCCCTGCCATAAAAAACAAAATTGTAAAACCGTTTCATGGGATGCGCATTGCGCTCCATTACGGCTGTCACATGATTAGACCGAGCCATGCCCTGAAAAATGATGACCCTCTTGACCCAAAAAAGTTTGACAATCTCATAAGGGCGATGGGCGCAGAGAGCGTTCAGTATATGACAAAGCTTCTCTGTTGCGGCCAGGGGCTTGACAGGGTTGACCAGCATGAAAACGCCCTGCACTTTGCAAGGCTTAAACTTAAGGAATTAAAATCGCTCAAGATTGATGCCATGGCGCTTTGCTGCCCTTCCTGTTATTTACAGTTTGACAACAATCAGTTCCTCATGGAAAAAGAAGGGGAAAAATTCGGCATACCTATATTATATTTTACGGAACTTCTCGGTCTTGCAATGGGACATAAGCCCGAGGATTTAGGGGTTGATTCGCACAGGGTCGAGGCAACGGATTTTCTTGAAAAATGGCAAAGGCTTAACGGGGAGTTTGCAAGAACAGATGAATTAAACAGACAACTGGAGGAAGGGTTTGGAATCGCTCAACATTAAATTGCTGGAGGTATGCTCCAAATGCGGCGCGTGCTATCACATCTGCCCGTCCTGCCTCAATCTTAATGAAGGATATGACCCCAGAGCCGTTATAAAGGATATACTGGCAGGACAATATGAGAAATGGCTTAGCCACAAATCCATCTGGCAGTGCCTTGAATGCCATCACTGCCTTGAAATCTGCTTCCAGCACTACGGCTTTGAAAATGCAATGGCTGCCATGAGAACCCTTGCGTCTAAAAAAGGGCTTGCACCAACACAGGTAAAAAGGGGCTGGGACATGTTCATAAAGACAAGCAGGCTGGGAGAGCCGGCAGCGCCTGCAAGAAAAAAATTAGGCCTGCCTGAGGCTGCAAAAAGCGGGGCAGAGGATTTTAAGAAGATTTTGAAGATATACCAAGAAAGAAAGGAGTCAGGAGTCAGAAGTCAGAAATCAGAATAAAAACATTCTGAATGCTGTATTCTGGATTCTGTATTCTACAAATTATGAGCCACAACTTTCAAAAAGACATCTCAGGCTGCGGTCTGGTAGGCATCGTAAATAAGGATGGTAAAAGAATAAGCGGAAGGTTTATCTGCAAATCTCTGTGCCTTATGAATGACAGGGGGAACGGGCTTGGCGCAGGCTATGCCGCATACGGCATATATCCTGAATTTAAAGACTTTTACGCATTTCATATCATGTATGACGAATTAGGGGCAAAAGCGGACACAGAAGAATATCTAAAGAAAAATTACCAGATAGAGAAAAAAGAGCCTATACCGACCGCGCCTGTAGAGGGCATTGCAATACATCCGATTCTCTGGCGGTATTTTGTAAAGCCATTGCCTGAAAAGGCTGAGAGAGAGACAGCGGGGCTTCCTGATGATGATTTTGTGGTTCGGACGGTTATGAAAATCAATTCCGAGATAGACGGCGCCTATGTCTTCTCAAGCGGCAAAAATATGGGCGCATTCAAGGGCGTGGGTATGCCGATGGAGATTGCGCGATTTTTCAGGCTCGAAGAGTATGAAGGCTATATCTGGACAGGCCACACAAGATTTCCCACAAATACCCCTGGCTGGTGGGGAGGAGCGCATCCTTTTACACTGCTGGACTGGTCAATAGTCCATAACGGAGAAATATCATCCTATGGCATAAACAAGAGATACCTTGAGATGTATGGCTACAAACTCACACTGTTGACCGATACGGAGGTTGTT
>JACRNK010000236.1 GCA_016234985.1 Deltaproteobacteria bacterium | reverse complement strand
GAGACAGCAAGATTTCTGACTTTATTTCCTTCGTCGGTAGTCAACTGGTTTGTGCCTGCCCTTATTATGTTTTTTAGCATTCCCAAAGGTTCGCCGGAAGCGGATACGGATGGCGTAAACATGAAAAAAGGGGCAAGGCGGATAATATTTTTAGGATTTTTGACCATTGCCATAGCCGTGATATTCCATCATATGCTCCACCTGCCGCCTTTTCTGGGTATGATGACAGGGCTTGGGCTTTTAATGTTTATGGGATATATGCTTCAGAGAAGCGACAGATCCTATAATGTAACGGCTGAGGAAGAGTTTAATATCTTCAGGAGAGTAGAGAGAGCGGAGTTTGACACGCTCTTTTTCTTTTTCGGCATCATCACTGCTGTTGGCGCGTTGCAGTATATCGGCTACCTTGCTAAAATTAATCTTCTTCTCTATGACGGCCTTGGAAATACCTATGCCAATATAATAATAGGCCTCGTCTCTGCTGTCATTGATAATATTCCTGTAATATATGCGGTGTTGCAGATGAATCCTCCTATGGATGTCAGCCAATGGCTCCTTATTACGCTTACTGCCGGCACAGGCGGCAGTCTTTTGTCCATCGGCTCCGCTGCGGGCGTGGCTGTTATGGGCGTGCGTAGAGATACCTATACCTTTTCTGCGCATCTCAAATGGACGCCGGTAATAGCCCTTGGATATTTTGCAAGCATTGGGTGCTGGTGGGTGGTTTCAGGCTGGATAAGATAATGTGCGATACAGATGTCAGGAAAGAGTTTTTACCATTGCCTTTTCAAAAATCTCCAAAGCCTTTTCCATTTCTTCCATGGTTGTGATAAGGGGCGGCATAAAGCGTATGATATTTTTATCAATGCCGCATTCTATGAGGATAAGGCCGTTTTTATGGCATTTGTTTAAAACCTTTTTCAAAAATTCCCTGTCCGGGCTTTTGTCTTTTCCCGTCTTAATGCCTGACGGGACATGCTTAACAAACTCTATGCCTATCATAAGACCTAAGCCCCGGACATCGCCCATTACAGGATATTTTTTATGCATACCTATAAGTCTTTTCAATGCATAATCCCCAACCCTCGAAGCATTTTCCAAAAGCCCATGTTTTACGATCGTCTCTATGGTTGCTATGCCTGCGGCGCATGACACAGGATTTCCGCCAAATGTTGTGCCGTGTGCACCTGGCGGCCATTTGAACATAATCGTTTTTGTTGATACAACAGCGCTTAGAGGAAAGCCGGAGGCAATGCCTTTTGCGATGGTCATAATGTCAGGGACTATTCCAAAGTGTTCACAGGCAAACCATTTGCCTGTCCTTCCAAAGCCTGTCTGGATTTCATCTGCAATAAGAAGTATTCCATATTCTGCGCAGAGTTTTCTCAATTCTTTCAGATAATTCAGCGGAGGCACGGCATATCCGCCCTCTCCAAGAACAGGCTCAATAATAACTGCCGCCGTTTCGTCAGGATTTATCTCGTGCCTCAGCATCTTTTTCAGATAGCCGAAGCAATCCATGCTGCATGTGTCGGGGTTTTGGCCTAAGAAACATCGGTAGCAATATGGATAAGGCGCCCTGAAGATGGAGGGCAGGAGGGGGTGATAGTTTTGCCGGTATTTAGCCGTTGATGCCGTTAATGAGACAGCGCCCATTGTCCTGCCGTGAAATGCGCCTGTGTATGCGATTATCCCTTGCCTCTTTGTTACAAACCGGGCAAGTTTTATAGCCCCTTCAACCGCCTCTGCGCCGCTGTTGGAAAAGAAAAACATATCCAATTTGCCCGGGGTTATCTCTTTTAATTTTTCCGCAAATTCAATCTCGGAATGATAACGGAAGATGCAGCCGGAGTGGATTATTTCATCCAACTGTCTCTTTACAGCCTTAATTACTTCGGGCGGACAGTGGCCTATATTGGTTGTTGCAAGGCCGGAGGAGAAGTCCATATATCTTTTGCCATCCGCTGCCTCCACATAAAGCCCTTGAGCTTTTTTTACAATAATATCAGTGTGAAAGGCGAGGGCTGGGGTGAAAAGTTTTTTGGCGCGGGTTATAAGATTATCCGGCATGGTAGTTTCCTTTCTGGATTTACCCCGTTAGAAATAAAATTTCTAACGGGGTTTAATCTTTGTCAATCTGCGCCTTTTGCAGCCTGCCGCTATAATCCCTGTAAATCACCTTCCACTTTGTGAACATGTCTACTGCCCCGCCTCTTCCGCCTGCCTCTCTATGCCCGAGCCCGCTCTTTTTTGTGCCGCCGAACGGAAGTTGAATCTCAGCGCCTATGGTCGAGGCATTTATATATACAAGCCCTGTGTCCAAATCCCTTTCTGCAACGGCAGAGTTGTTTACATCCTGAGTATATATGGCGGAGGAGAGGCCGTATTTCACGCCATTTACAATCCTGATGGCATCTTTCAATCCCCTTGCCTTAATTACGCATACTACCGGGCCGAATATCTCTTCCTGCGCAATGCGCATGTTTGGCTGGACATCGGCGAATATGGTCGGCTCTATAAAATAACCTTTTGCACAGCCGCCTTTTGTATATGCCTTGCCGCCGGTAACAAGTTTAGCT
>JACRNK010000235.1 GCA_016234985.1 Deltaproteobacteria bacterium | reverse complement strand
TATCCGGCACTATCTCCATTGACGCATGATGGGGAAGGCATGAAAAGACAATGTCTGCCTTTGAAAACGAATTGAAATTTGCAGGGTCTTGAAATTTGAGTTTTGAAATGTTTTTCAAGCCGGGGAATACCTTTTCAACATGAGTTCCCTTATGCTGCCGCGAGGTTATAGCCACGACTTCCGCTTGAGGATGATTTGATAGAATCCTTAACAGCTCAAATCCTGTATAACCGCTTCCGCCGAGTATTGCTGTTTTTATCATAGGCTCCTTAATGTAACTCAAAGCTTCAGGTTTGAGGTCTATACACAACGACTTAAATAAAGCCGCATACAGAGCGTCAGAACAAAGCAGACCAAGGCGCGACGAAGGTGAAGAGTGAGGCGTATTTTTAGCATACGCCGCAACGATGAACCGAGGAGCAACGCAGGTATGCGAAGTTATGAAGCTCTGTATATTAAACAAAAAAGGGAAGGCTGAAAGGCCTTCCCTTTTAAAAACATCCAACACCAGTTCGTTATTACCTCTTTGAGAACTGGAATCTCTTTCTTGCGCCCTTCTGGCCGTATTTCTTTCTTTCCTTCATCCTCGGGTCTCTGGTAACATAGCCCGCCTTTTTGAGCGTCAGCCTGGTATCAGGGCTTTGCTCCAAAAGCGCCCTTGTAATCCCGTGCCTGATTGCGCCTGCCTGTCCGGATATGCCCCCGCCGTATACATTTGCGCGGATATCAAATTTGTCCGAAGTCTTTGTCGCTTCAAGAGGCTGCTTAACTATCATCTTGAGGGTTTCGCTGCCAAAATAATCATCCATCGGCTCATCATTTATTGTTATTTTGCCGCTGCCCGGCATCAGCCGAACACGCGCTACGGATGTCTTTCTTCTTCCTACTGCCTGATAAATTACCTCTGTCATGAATTCTCCTTGTTTTTATATTGCCAGTTTCTCAGGCCTTTGAGCCTGATGAGGGTGGTTGCCTCCGCTGTAAACCTTGAGCTTTTTTATCATATCTCTGCCGAGGCTTCCCTTTGGAAGCATACCCCAAACCGCATGTGTTACTATATCTTCCGGCTTTCTGGCCAGACGCTTTCCCAACGGCTCTGCCTTCAGCCCGTTTGGATACATACTGTGATGATAGTATATTTTGTCGGTAAGCTTTTTGCCTGTCACCGCTATCTTCTCGGCATTTACAACCACCACAAAATCTCCGCTGTCCATAAACGGCGTATAAGAGGGTTTGTGTTTTCCCTTGAGCACAGTAGCTATGTGGGAAGCCAGCCTGCCAAGGATTTTATCTTTGGCGTCTACAACATGCCACTTTCTGTCTTTGTCCTCTGTTTTTATAAATTCAGTCTTCATTATCTTTGCCCCTATCCTATTTAATAAAATTTTGAATACACTAATTTAAAAAAAATTAAGCCTTTTGTCAAGGTTTTTTTGGTGTTTTGCATAATAAAATAGTTGACAAGCTAAAAACCTTGTTTTAATATCCTGAAAATGAATTTGTTGGAAAGGAGATAATATATGTCTGAAAAGGTTTTACATGTCAGCGATAAATCATTTGAGCTTGAGGTGCTGAAGTCCGATACTCCTGTGCTTGTGGATTTTTGGGCTACATGGTGCGCGCCGTGCAGGGCTATTGCCCCGATTGTTGAGGAGATGGCGGAGACTTACAACGGCAAGCTCAAGGTGGCAAAGATGAACGTGGATGAAAACCCATCTACGCCCGGCAAATATGGCGTTAGAGGCATTCCCACTCTCATATTGTTTAAAAAAGGCGAGGTAGTGGATCAGGTAGTCGGCGCTGTGCCTAAAAGTCAGGTGCAGGGGCTTATTGCAAAGGCAGTCAGTTAATATAGAACCTTAACCTAAGCCTTAACCTGTTTTTGTAAATTTAATAGCTTTCGTATCTGTTCGTTATCGGCATCCTTCTATCCTTGCCCAGCGCCCGCGGCGTGATTTTTACGCCGGGCGGCGACTGGCGGCGTTTATACTCTGACGCGTCAACCATCTTGATAACCTTCTTCACCGTTTCTTTATCAAAGCCCATCTCTAAAATTTCTTCAAAACCCTTGTCATTCTCCACATACGCCTTTAAAATGTCGTCTAATATGTCATACGGCGGAAGCGTGTCCTGATCTGTCTGATTGGGTTTCAATTCGGCAGTAGGCGCCTTAGTCAAAACCCTTGCAGGGATTATTGCCCCGTGC
>JACRNK010000011.1 GCA_016234985.1 Deltaproteobacteria bacterium | reverse complement strand
TGAATAAACGTTATTTAAAAAAAGATAAGCCCACGGATGTGCTTTCGTTTCCCATGTGTGAAATGCCGTTTTTATCCCCCTCTGGAAGGGGGCAGGGGGAGGATGCTTACTGTTCACGTGTTCTTTTAGGCGATGTCGTCATATCAATAGAAACTGCAAAAGCGCAGGCCAAAGAAAATGGTGTAACTCTGCATCAAGAGATAGCAAGACTTTTGATACACGGCATACTTCATCTTCTTGGCTTTGATCATGAGAAAGGGCGCAAAGAGGCTTTGAGGATGAAGAAAGAGGAGGAGAGGCTGCTGAAGATTGCAAAATGCAAATTGTAAATTGCAGATGTAGGGTGGGCATTGCCCATCAACGATGGCTATGGTGGACGACAAAAATAAGTAGATGTAGTTTGCCCATTTATGGGCGTATTTTAAAATCGCCGATAAACTTGTCCCGTTATGTATTTAAACGGGATAGGCAGACTACAAATTTATATCGCTGAATATATAAATAGATTTTACAAAGGAGTCGCAAATGAAACTCACAAAAGTTTTCTTAAAACAAGCCATGTTACTGTCGGCAATCTTCATCTTTCTCTTCCCCGCGCTATCGCACGCGCAGGCAAAAGAGATTATCGCCGAAGGCGCATACAACATGGGCGATGGGGAGACACCGACAGTTGCTGAAGAGAGGGCGCTTGTCCAAGCAAAGAGGGTTGCCCTTGAGCAGGCAGGGACTTATGTGGAGAGTTATTCAATATGTTGCCATCCCATTTAGAACATATCAAAGGTGAATATAAATGAAGGGTTGGGTTTATGTAATCTCAAATAAGGCAATGCCTGGGCTGGTCAAGGTCGGCTATTCCATGAAAGACCCTGCCTTGCGGGCGCAGGAGTTGGACCACACCGGCTCACCGCATCCTTATATCGTTGATTATGAGCTGCTTGTCGAGGAGCCTTTCAGCATTGAGCAAAAAGTTCACTCCCATCTAAAAAACCACCGTGAAGGCAAGGAATGGTTTCGCTGCACGTCGGAACAGGCGGTTGTTGCAATCAAGCAAGTTGCGGGTGATAAACAAATATTAGAAAATTTCAAGCTTGCTGACCGTCAAAAAGCAGAGGAGTTGCAGCGCAAAGAAGAAGAGTTGCAGAAAGCAAAGGATTTACAGGAAGAACAAAACAGAAAGGCTCAAGCCCTGTTTAAAGAAAAAGAGCAGGAAATCATAAACAAGTATGATAAGAGTATAAAAGATGCTGCTAATACTTTTGGAGTGACAGGTCTTGCCTTCCTATGCGCTTTACTTATATCAACATTCTCCCTCGGGGTTATTGGGAATCTTTTTAACATAAAAGTCTTTGATAGCGACATTATTTCTCTTATCATAATTGCAATTGCTACATTTGTAATAGGAAATAAAATAAAGCCTTTTTTTATTAAAAATGGTTTTAACTATCATAAGGAGGATATATCAACTGCCTACAACAATCGTGGGGTCGAATTTCACAACAATGGTCTCCATGACAGGGCGATAGAAGATTATAATAAAGCAATTGAACTTGACCAGAATGGTGCCCAAATCTACAACAGTCGTGGGCTTGCCTATTATAACAAAGGCAATATGGACAAGGCAATTTCTGATTTTCAAAAGGCGTGTGATATGGGAAATAAAGACGGCTGTAAGAATGTGCAGCAGTTGAAAAACAGGTAGGCGTGGGAAGTTGTTTAAGGTGTGCTGATTGCAAGAACTCTAAAAATTCCCGAAGGTTTAATCGGGAATTTGGGTTTTTTAAACTAAGGAATTCCCGAGCCAGATCGGATAATAAAAAGAGTTAGTGACAACGAGGATGTTAAGCTCAAAAAATGAGATTATGCTATCCGCAAACAACGAATCTGAATTGTTAAAAGCTATCAGAGAGATTGATGTGCAAGTACCTTTGAGAAGTGAAGGGCGCACTAAAGAGCATACTGAGCGCTATGCAATTGCGCATTTGCTGAGTGCCCTGCTTAAAGAAAACTCAATCACATACCCTGTTACTTTGGTTCATCGTGATAAACCTGATTTTTTACTTTCTATGAGTCGGACAAATATAGGTATTGAGCACACAGAAGCGGTACCGCAAAACGAAGCACATAAATCATTCCTTAGAGAAAAAGGGCGCTGTCCGGATGTGTATTTCACCCCGCATCACAAACCTGATGAAAGTATTAAAAAGGCAAACCAGCTAATAAAAGAAATAAATGCAAATGAAGCGGGCGCTGGTTGGGTTGGCGACTCCGTTAAGCGAAAGTGGGCTGATGCAATAAATCACTTCGCATTGGAAAAGAAGAACAAAATAGCGAAAGATGGGTTTGTTCGATATGACGAAAATTGGCTACTGATTTATGACGGTTGGCCGCTTCCTGCGATGGATATAGAAAAGGCGGCAGGAATATTACTCCCAACTCTGCTTAATGATGGCGCATTTGAAGCGTTTAACCGGATATTCGTTCTCTCAAACAGCAGCAAAATGTCGGGCAAACATTTTGTGGAGTTTTCTTCTGCTGGTGTTACGCTGCATGAAGTTAATAACTTATGGAATTGAGAAAGCAAGCAAGCAGGTAGCTCCTGCGGGTTCAGGTTTGTAACCATACCTGTCCAAAATAAGTTTTTGGGAAATTGTTTTGGACAGCATTTTGAAAATCTCCCCTAACCCCTCTTTGCCAAAGAGGGGTATAAATGCTGTTTTCCCCCTTTGAGAAAGGGGGATTAAGGGGGATTTGATAGGCAGGACATTCTCTGTCATGCATTTTAAATGGCAGCCTGTAGGTTGGGTTGTGTTTTTCAACCCAACGATTTAGCCATGAATTGTTGGGTTTCGCTTTGCTCAACCCAAACTCATTTGATTGTAGAAAACCGCTATATTTTGCTATAGAATGAAATTACAAAGTTTAAGAGGAGGTGGCATATATGAGAGTAGTCGCTGCAAAAATCAGGCCCGAGGATTATATTCTTGCCGTTCTTTCTCCGGAGGACAGGCTTGACGCTGCATTCAAAATTGCCGGCGAGGTGTTTAAGAAGACCAAGCTGACCATGAGGGATATTGACAATGCGGTGAAAGCGGTAAGGAGAAAGGCATACGAAAAAAAGAAGTAAAATAGTTATGGATACAGGCGTGCTTATTTCCGCTTTTGCTTTTGATGGAATTCCGGAAAAGGCCGTAAGAAAGGCATTTGCCGATACGGATATATATGTCTCACCGGCCATTTTAATGGAATACCGCCATGTTCCGCTCGTTCTTGAGGCCGATGAGAAACTTACTTCTTTTCAACTCAAGGCCATGATTTCCGGCATTGCTGCCTTTGTTTCCGTAGCTACGATGGTCTACCCTCTCCGGCAAATAAGGATTTGCAGAGATGTCAAAGACAATATGCTGCTTGAGTGCTGTCTTGAAGCAAGAGCAAACATCCTCATCACAGGCGATAAAGACCTTCTCTCCATAAACAAACTTCCATTTGATTTGAAAATACTGACGCCAAAAGAGTTTTTAGAGGAATAAAAACCATGATGCACAATCCACCACATCAGGGAGAATTTAATATAGCGATTCCTGCGGAGTTTCTCTATACCATAATCCCGGAAGTTGTGAAGCATCTTTCCAGCGTCTCTTAAAACGCAGCAGAGATTGTAGAGGAACCCCTTTTCTATAATGCAAACGGAGGATAAATTGGAACAAGATAAAGAGCTCGTAAAACCAAAAAATGTTTTTGAAAGCCTCAACTGCGCAATAGAGGGCGTCATCTATGCAGTCAGGCATCAGAAGCATACAAGATATTTCTTTGCCATTGCAGCGGCGGCGCTCTTGTTGAGCCTCCTCCTGAATCTTCCTGTCATTGAGTTTGTGCTGCTTTCCATATCCCTTGTCATCCTCCTCTTTGCAGAGATGATCAATACTGCCGTTGAAACAACTGTAGATCTGGCGCCGTAGTGGCTCTGCTCATTGTTCTTATAGGTGTTGTTGCATCAAAGGCGTATTTTGGGAAAGGCAGCCCCCTTCACGGCGGTATGCCGAGCGGACACTCTGCAGTTGCATTTTCGCTATGGGCATCAGTTGTTCTCTTGACTCTCAATCCTGTTGTTGCGCTCCTTACATTCATTATGGCAATTATGGTAAGCCATAGCCGTCTGATTGCAGGCATCCACACAAAGCTTGAGGTGTTTCTTGGCGCACTGCTGGGAATAGGCGCGACCTTCCTTATTTTCTATATCTTTTCCTTAACATCGAAATAATACAAGGCATTATTTGTTTTTTGACTTTGATTAAAAAGTCTTGACAGAAATCTTAAAATAGGATAAAAAAGGTCTTAATAGATTTTAATCGCAGGAGGTTGGATGTTCAGATTAAGCAAGGCAGCAGAATACGCGATAAGAGGCGTGTTGCATCTTTCTCTCAAGGCAGAGGGGGAGACGTGCGGCATAGATGAGATAGCCAAGGCTCAGGATGTGCCGCCGGCATACCTTGCGAAACTATTTCAATCTCTTGCCAGAAAGGGATTTGTAAAGTCATTCAGAGGAGTTGAAGGCGGATTTGTCCTGACTAAAAAGCCAAAGGATATTAGTATGCTGGATGTAATAGAAGCAATGGAAGGCCATATCTATTTGAATGATTGCCTGATACACGCGGGCTATTGTCCGAAAGATGATATGTGTCCTGTTCATAATGTATGGAAAGAAGCGCAGAAGAGATTTATTGACTATTTAAAGGGATGCACTTTTGAATATATGGCTAATGCGTCGAAGTTGAAGGAAAAGAGAGCCAAAGAAAAACTTTCAACATAGGATAGAAAGGAGGTGTTTTTTTTAAAACCAATAAGGATTATTTAGGTCTTATTAGTATAGTTGCAGAATTGGATTTTTGTGCTATATTATTTTCAAAAGAGGACTTTGCAGTCCTGAATAGCGAGGCTGAAAGGTCAAAATCATAAAACATAAGGAGGTAAGTATTTATGAGCGAAAAAGCAATGGAACATGGACAAGAGTGGCACACAAGTTATTGGCCGCTTTTAGGCAGCGTGGGAGTGTTATTTCTTCTGCCGCTGGCTTTTGTTTTTTACTTTGTGTACAAAAATCCAATGATGTCAGTGATTTGTCTGGGCATAGGCGCCCCTTTGACCATCATCTCAATAGCAGGCTGGGTTAAAGAAGGAATTGAAGATGCGCACGGATACAGCGAGGGACATAGTGTCTGGGCTATGCCTATATTTATCGTGGCTGAGGCCCTTCTTTTTGTGGGTTTTTTTGCCGCATACTGGGCAACGAGGCTTACCGCCCCTGTGTGGCCCCCTGCCGGGACGCCTGATATGCCTGTTACTATACCGCATTATTAATAATCTACCTTTTCTGGGGTAATGAAATAAAGAAGGTTGTTTTTAAAAGAGACTCTCAATCATAAGTGTAACCCATTGAATCGTCTGACTATCTAAACCCCGCACAAAATCTAAAAAAACCTTGACAACACATGCTATTATCTTGTAACTTTATATATTCAAATTTTTCAGGGGGACGGTTGTAAGCTGCTATGTTTGACAGTTTAAGCGATAAGCTTGGTTCAATAATAAAGAAGATTAAGGGGCACGGAAGCCTGTCGGAATCAAACATCCACGAGGCATTAAAGGATGTCAGGATGGCGCTTCTGGAGGCTGATGTCAATTTTCAGGTTGTCAAGGATTTTACAGAGAAGATAAAGGCCAAAGCAATCGGCAAGGAGGTGTTGCAAAGCCTTACCCCCGGACAACAATTTATAAAGATTGTCAGCGATGAGCTTGTTGAGATTTTGGGCGGAAGCTCTTATGGCCTTGAACTTGGGTCGAAACCGCCTGTAACAATCATGCTGGTTGGCCTTCAGGGTTCAGGAAAAACCACAACCGCTGCCAAGCTTGCAAGGCATCTTAAATCCAAAGGCAGAAACCCGTATCTTGTCCCTGCCGATGTTTACAGACCTGCGGCCATGCTTCAGCTCAAAAAGCTTGCCGGAGAGATAAATGTGGATATTTTTGACGCTGACAGCAGCCTTAAGCCGCAGGACATAACCAGAGAGGCGTTCAGAATTGCCGACATCAAAGGGTATGATACTGTTCTTGTAGATACCGCAGGAAGGCTGCATATAGACAACGAGTTGATGGATGAGCTGAAAGACCTGAAGGCCGTTCTCAAGCCGAAAGAAATTCTTTTTGTTGCAGACAGCATGACGGGTCAGGATGCGGTGAATACCGCAAAGGGGTTTGATGATGCGGTTGGCATTACAGGAATAATCCTTACAAAACTTGACGGAGACACCAGAGGCGGAGCAGCCCTTTCCATAAAAGCGGTAACAGGCAAGCCCATAAAATTTATAGGCGTCGGAGAAAAGATAGACGCCATAGAGCCGTTTTATCCTGACAGGATGGCAAGCCGGATACTTGGCATGGGCGATGTGCTTACGCTCATAGAAAAGGCGCAGGAAGTTGTTGACGAAAAAAAGGCAAAGGAGCTTGAGAGAAAGTTAAGGAAGGATGCCTTCACACTGGAGGATTTCAGGGAACAGCTTGGCCAGATAAAGAAGATGGGCAGCCTTGAAAGCATACTGGCAATGGTTCCCGGGTTTAAAGAGATGCAGAAAAAATCCGGCGCTGCGCCTGACGAAAAGGAATTGGTTAAAACAGAGGCTATAATAAATTCAATGACTAAAAAGGAGCGGCTTAACCATACTATCCTTAATGCAAACAGAAGAAAGAGGATTGCAAAGGGAAGCGGCACATCGGTTCAGGAAGTAAATAAACTTGTCAAGCAATATGTTCAAACGCGCGAATTGATGAAGAGATTTTCCAAGGGCGGATTGCCGAAGATTGGCGGAAGAGGGATGTTTTGAAATTATGAATTACGAATTAGGAATTATGAATTAAAAAAATTCAAATAGTTTACAGGCCGCTCCGATGGAGCTATTTTATGGTTTCTGATTTTATATCTACAAACAGGCCGCCTCTACGAGGCTGCTATAGCTTGAGCCCCGTTAGGGGCGGTCTGTTTGTAGAAATGGTTGCAAAAATATTATTTGAGCTCCGGAGGAGCGGCCTGTAAATTTATCCATGTAAAGAAAGAATATGTTGTTACAATTATGAGACCGTTAATAACAAAAGGAGGTATCAAAAAAATGTCAGTAAAGATAAGACTTGCAAGAATAGGTGGAAAGAAGAAACCTTTCTACAGGATAGTGGTTACTGATTCCAATTCCCCCAGGAATGGAAAATTTCTTGAGATAGTCGGCGCCTATGACACAACAAAGAATCCGGCAAAGGCGGAGCTGAAGCAGGACGCCATATTGGGATGGCTCAGGAAAGGGGCTATTCCAAGCGAAACGGTGGGAAAGGTTTTAAATAAAGCGGGCGTTTTGGCCAAGCTGAAAAGCGCAGCTTGAGCTATTTCTAATCCGGAGGTGGAAAATGAAAAATCTGATTGAGACACTTGCAAAGGCCCTTGTGGATCATCCTGACCAGGTCAAGGTGACAGAGGTTGAAGGCGAGAACACATCTGTTATTGAATTGGCTGTTGCCAAGGAAGACCTTGGAAAGGTTATCGGCAAGCAGGGAAGGACAGCCAGGGCGCTTAGAACAATCCTCACTGCCGCGTCAACAAAGATTAAAAAGAGGGCAGTTCTTGAGATAATTGAATAACAATAATAACGAGAAACTCCTTCTGGTCGGCAAGGTTGTGGGCGTCCACGGCATCCGCGGAGAGGTAAAGATACTGCCCTACGGGGATTGCGGCAAAAAGCCGTGGAAAAAACTCCATTTATCCAAACAAGGGCAGACTATAATTTGCGAGGTAACGGCGAACAGGCCTCACAAAGCCGTTATCCTTGCGTCTCTTAAAGGATATAACGACAGAAATAGCGCCGGTGAACTGGTAGGTTCCGATGTCTTTATAGATAAGACAGCTGTTCCATTGCTCCCTGAAGGTGAATATTATCACTTTCAATTGCAAGGCATGGAGGTTGTAACCGACAAGGGGAAGAAGGTCGGCGTTGTAACCGGCATTTTCTCTACAGGCAGCAATGATGTGTATGTGGTTAAAGGCGCTTCTGGAGAGATTTTGATACCTGCTGTCAACGATGTGGTTTTAAAGATAGATGTTGACGCCGGAAAGATGACGGTTCATTTGCTGGAAGGGCTTTTTGAGGACTGAAAATTAAGAATTAAAAATTACGAATTACGAATTGAAGACACTATTTGAATTTTTTAATTCATAATTCCTAATTCGTAATTCATAATTGTATTTATGCGCTTTGATATACTGACTATCTTTCCTGATTTTTTTGAATCGCCTCTCAAACAGAGCATACTCGGCAAGGCGATTGAAAAGGGGCTTGTAGAGATTGGCATCCACAATATAAGAGATTTTGCCGCCTCCCCCTTTATCCCCCTCCATGAGGGGGACAGGGGGAGGCGAACCACGGATGACTCTCCCTACGGCGGCGGCGATGGAATGGTTATGAAGGCAGAGCCTATTGTAATGGCGGTTGAATCGGTTAAGGCAGGTTTCAATCCTGATGCAAAAGTGGTTCTTACTACGCCGCAGGGAAAAAAGTTCAATCAGCAGATGGCAGCCGAATTTGCCGCTTCAAATGGTTTGGTGATTATATGCGGCAGGTATGAAGGCGTGGATGAGAGGGTGAAGGAACTTGTAGTTGATATGGAGGTATCGGTAGGAGATTATATATTGAGCGGCGGAGAGGCGCCTGCCATGATCATTATAGATGCTGTATCAAGGCTTGTTCCGGGTGTTCTGGGATCAGACGAATCGGCAAAAGACGATTCTTTTTCTTATGGCCTTTTGGAATATCCTCAATATACAAGGCCTGAAAGTTTTAGAGGACTTAATGTTCCGGAAGTCCTTTTGTCAGGCAATCATCAGGAGATTAAAACATGGAGAAGGCTGGAATCGCTCAAAAGGACTGCGGAGAAAAGACCCGATTTGCTGGAAAAGATTTTGTTGACGGAAGAAGAGAAAAGGCAATTAGGAATTAAGAATTAGGAATTACGAATTATTGCCTCGTTTGCAATTCCTAATTTATAATTCGTAATTCGTAATTTAAAAAAAGGGGAGGGGTTATGAATCCATTGGCAAATATTGAAAAGGATTATTTACGCACCGATATGCCGGAGTTTAGGCCTGGCGACAATATCAAGGTAAATATCAAAATCAAAGAAGGCGATAAGGAAAGGATACAGACATTTGAGGGCACGGTTATACGGAAAAGGGGCAATGGCGTCAGGTCAACAATTACCGTGCGAAAGATTGCCTCAGGCGTTGGCGTGGAAAGAACGTTTCCTTTAAATTCTCCTTCCATAGAAAGCATCAAGGTGGCCGGCAAAGGCATGGTTAGAAGGGCAAAACTGTATTACCTGAGGGGCCTGAAAGGCAAGGCGGCAAGGATAAAGGAAGAAGCGTAAGACAGTTCGGAGTTATGAGTTCGTAGTTCGGAGTATTTGTTTTTATCTTTAACTCCAAACTCCCAACTCCGAACTACTAACTCCTGACTCCGAACTCACAACTCCGAACTCTGAACTGTATCTATGGATTCCTACGAGCAACAGGCCATTAAAGAAGGTTATCGTTACATCGCAGGAACAGATGAGGCAGGCAGGGGGCCTCTGGCAGGGCCGGTAGTTGCGGCAGCGGTTATTTTCAAATTTCCACCGCCTCTTCATTTGGGCATAAGAGACTCAAAAACCCTTTCTCCTTCACAAAGGGATAATATACTATTAAACATCTATCGCGAGGCTGTATCCGTTGGTGTCGGAGTTGTCTGGATGGACGAGATAGAAACAACCAATATCCATGCAGCATCGCTGAAGGCAATGGCAGATGCAGTCAACAAACTCAATCCTTCCCCTGACTTTCTTTTGATAGACGGTAAATTTCCGATCCCGTTTAAATACCCCGTTTACAGGCATAACGGGGCAGGCATAACGGGACAAGTAAGCACATCCATTCGACAACAGCCTGTAGTAAAAGGCGATTCCAAGAGCGTAAGCATAGCCGCCGCTTCAATAGTGGCCAAAACTGTGCGGGACAGTATAATGGGCGCATACCATGTTATGTTTCCGAATTATAATTTCATCATGGGCGCATACCATGTTATGTTTCCGAATTATAATTTCATCAAACATAAAGGTTATGCAACACCGGAACACCTTGAAGCGATAAAATGCTTCGGCCCCTCTCCAATCCACAGAAAAACATTCAAGGGCGTAAAGGAATACCTCCATGGCATTCGCAAGCAGTAGGCTATGCCCGCCAAAATTGCCGACAATTGCATGAGAGATTTTCTCCTTGACATTATCTGTCCCAAGTAGTAAAAAAAAAGGCATATATGGAAGACAGAGATATCAATATTCTGCTGGACATCAAGGCAGACATCGGCGACCTCAAGAAGGGGCAATCTGACCTTAAGCAAGGACAACAAAGGCTTGAGATTCGTATGGATAATTTTGAAGGCAGAATGGATAATTTTGAAGGTAGAATGGATAATTTTGAAGGCAGAATGGACAGGCTTGAAGCCGATGTATCAGTACTCAAAACCGACATGTCCGAAGTAAAATCCACCGTCAACTCTCTGGCTGATGCCCTGCTGGAGACATCAAGCGAGGTAAAACGGATAAAAGGAAAGGGTTGACGAGGTGAGGTAATATGGCACACATCTTGCTCATTCATTCATTCATTCATTCATTCATTCATTCATTCATTCATTTTTAACCCTGTTGTAAACATCCTTTCAAAAAATATTTTCAGAAAAGGCAGACCTGTTTTTTGGTCTGCCTTTTTGTTTTTAATCCTGTCTCCCCTGCTTGCCCTGTCAATCGTCATCTCAGGCTGTTCTGCTGTTCCCCGCATAGACGGCTTTCTCTATCCGCCTGCAAAGGTGGCAGTTTTGCCTCTTGACAACGAAACCGTTGACTTAAAAGGCCCGGAATATATCAAGACCCTTTTCTCCGAAAAGCTCGCCAAAAGAGGCTATCATCTTGTGGAGCCGTGGCGAATTGATGAGGCGTTAAAATCATTCGGCGTTACCGATGCAGGACAGATAAAGCATATCAATTTGCAGGAACTTGGCAAAAAACTGGAAGTTGACGGCATCTTCTACGGGACGCTCAAGGATTTTAGTTTCAAGCATGTGGTTGTTGCCGGACTGAGACGGGTGGAGGTAGAGATGCAGTTTATCAATGCCCAAACCGGCAAGCCTGTCTGGAGCGCACAGGCTGAGGCATCAAGCTCCGGCGCAAGTCTTGCGCCTGTGGAAAAGGCTATGGGCTCAACGCCGCTTGCAAATGAGGCAAAAGAGGTGATTGCAAAGCTGATGTATAAATTGCCGAAGATGTAAACCTTTTCT
>JACRNK010000240.1 GCA_016234985.1 Deltaproteobacteria bacterium | reverse complement strand
TGAGTGAGATATGCATTGGACTTTCGCAATTTATAGACGGTTTTGTCTGCTCAATATATGTGTTTAATGAAGACACACAGATGATGCATCTGAAGGCCTCTACCCTGACAGATACAAAGGCAGCCGGGCCTCTTGCCTTCCGCAAAGGAGAGGGCATAGACGGATGGGCGGCAAATGCAGGCAAGACGGTTATTCTTGCAGAAAAAGAACCGGAGGCTGATGAGCCTAAAAAGGTATATCTCTCCCTTCCGCTTATAAAAGAAGGCAGGCCGGTTGGGGTTCTTAGCGGACAGGTAGTGTCTCAAAAGGGGCTTCTGCCGCATCAGGAATCTTTCCTGAAGGAAATTGCCGTTCCAATTACCGAGGCGATAAATAATCATCAGGAACAGGAAAAGCAATATTTACGGTCAAATAAGATGATAGCAGTGGATGAAACAGGGCTTGAGATAATCTCTATTACAGACCCCGAAAAATTACCCAACATAATTGCCACTGCCGCTGCGGCAATTATCGGGGCAGAGGGCTCAACGCTCCGAATAAGGCATGACGGGACGCAAAAATATCATTTGCGCTCAGGGCATGGATTGGATGATGAAAAGATGCGGGCGTCTTTTCTGCCTGCAGAAAAGGATATACTCCATGAGGTAATTAAAACCAGAAAAGCAGTTATAAAGGATTTCCCTAAGGAAGCAAACCCGCTTATAGCCTCGCTTATATCGTATCCGCTTAAAAGAGAGGGGAAGGTAATCGGGGTGCTTACCTTGTTTAATAAGATTGCGCCAGGAACATTTTATCCCGAACACTTCACCAAAACAGATATGGATATACTTGGAAGGTTCATGGTTTATGTGGAAAGGGCATTGCTGCATACCATGCTGCAGGAAGAAGAAAAGGCAAAGACACAAGAGCTGCTGGACGGCATCTTGATAGGAAAAGATTTTTTAGAGAGACGGGCGGAAGAAGAGATTGGAAGGGCAAAAAGGTTTGGGAAAAGATTTGTGCTTATGATTATACATATACCGAACTTGAGCGCTTATGGCCATGAAGGCGACAAGACAAAAAATCTGATTACGAATATCCTTGATGCTTTAAAGAAAAAGGTGAGAAGCTTTGATGTTGTGGCAAAGTTAGACGACGAAAGGCTTGCAGTCCTGTTTTTAGAGTCTGATGAAGGGGCAATAAGATTAGTCAGCAAGCTGTGCGGCGCTGCCCAGGAAGGGGAGCTTTTTGATAAGGCCTTGTTTAAAGAAGACATCGGTATCAGATACGGATATGCAATATTTCCTGACGACGGCGACACCTTTGAGGCGCTTCTTAAAAAGGCCGGTCCGCGGGTAGAGGTAAAAATATCGGGAAACGAGGATAAGTGGATATAGCTTATGGTAATTAAGGTAAGGTTTTTTGCAATGCTTAAAACAAAGGTGGGCAAGGAAGAGGCGAATCTGACTGTTCCGGAAAATATTTCATTTGATAAATTAAGAGATATGCTGAAAAAGGAGTTTCCGGCTCTGGCAGAATTTATTGACGGAAAAAGCATTATGATTTCCGTTAATCAGGAATTTGCAGATAAAAACACTATTATAAAAGACGGCGATGAGGTGGCGCTATTGCCGCCGTTCTCCGGTGGATAATATGGATTTGGTAAGGATACAAAAACAGGACTTTTCAGTCAGCGAAGAGATAGAACTGGTCAAGGCTGCGTCAAAAAGCATCGGCGGAGTTGTCGCCTTTCTCGGCACAGCAAGGGATATATCAAAAGGCGAAGAGATAGTAAAACTTGACTTTGAACACTATCCCGGCATGGCGGAAAAAAAACTTAAAGAGATTAGGGATGCGGCCTTAAAGAATTTCAATATAATTGAAATGGGAATAGTCCACAGAACCGGCGCAATAGATATTGGAGAAAATATTGTTCTGATAATAGCGGCGGCACAGCACAGAAACGACGCATTTATGGCGTGCGAGTGGGCAATAACAGAGCTTAAGAGGATTACACCGATTTGGAAAAGAGAGACAACCAAAAAAGGCGATGTCTGGGTGGAGGAACATCCATGATTACTGTCGGCATACTGACAATGAGCGATAAAGGCTCGCGCGGGGAACGGGAAGACCTGAGCGGCAAAGAGATAGAGCGAATGATAAAAGACCTGCCTGCCGAGGTCAAGGGCTATGAAATCATCCCTGACGAAACAGATATTATAAAATCCAAACTTATAGAATTTGCCGATAAAAAGAAGCTGGATTTGATATTAACAACAGGCGGCACCGGCGTGAGCCCAAGGGATGTTACGCCTGAAGCAACAAGGGCGGTTCTTGACAGGGAACTTCCGGGGATGAGCGAGGCGATGAGGGCAGAGAGCCTGAAAAAAACGCCTAATGCCATGATATCCAGGGCTGTATGCGGAATCCGCAAACAAACCCTCATCATAAACCTTCCCGGCAGCCCAAAGGCAGTCCGTGAAAACCTGTCAGTTGTTTTGCCGGCTATAAGCCATGCTGTGGAAAAGATAAAGGGAAGTCAGGAGGAGTGCGGGACAACTTAATTAATGGATTTGATTTTTTGAAAATGCGGATAGAGTTTATCGTAAGTTGCCTGAAGATGTTCCGGCAAAACTCTGACCTCTCCTATTACGGGCATAAAGTTTGTGTCGCCGTTCCATCTTGGGACTATGTGAAAGTGAAGATGTTCTTCTATTCCTGCCCCTGCCTCTGTGCCCAGATTCATGCCTATATTGAACCCTCCTGGGTTCATTTCTTTTTTCAGTATTGCCACAGATTCCTTT
>JACRNK010000239.1 GCA_016234985.1 Deltaproteobacteria bacterium | reverse complement strand
GGAGATGCTCCCTCTTTTTTCCTCTCCCTCTCCCACTATGAAAATCTTTGTGGCAGTGGCGCCTATGGCGTCTATGGCCTTTAAGACAGGAAGGTTTGGCGAAATTTTCCTCGTCCCAAGATATAGGATGCCCTTTTTCTTGGGATCCCGCAATATCTCCTGAAATATCATCTCCTGAAGCCTGTCAAGAAAGAAGACGGGAATATCGAGCCCCTTGCCGATGTCAAAAGGAGCCGTGTCTTTTTCCTCATAGCCTTTTCCCGCAAAGAGCATAGAAATGATCTCCCAGAAGGGTTTATTCTCAAATTCCAATTTCAGCCACAGCCCTTCTCTCTGCTCCTGTATGCTCTTATCGGCGGCAGCCAGCAGTTCGCCGTATCCGCTTCCATCCCTCGGATACGAAACATTGGAAAATATAATTGAGGCATACGGCTCGCCTTTTGTCGTAACATTTTCAACGGCCTTTTTAATTTTCCTTATAGCTATACACGAGCCGAAATAGTCGGTCTCCGGAAGTATTGCGACAATCTTCTTGTCTTCCACCATGCCGATGACATCGCAATTTCTTAAGGTCTCCATTATTGTTTTTATAAGTTCTTTTAGAAATGCCAGCAGCTCTTTTTTTTCCAGTTTATTCCTGAGGGTATTGAACCCTTCTATGGTGGTAAGGATAATAGAAAAATTTTTATTATATCTCTCTGCCCGGAGTATCTCCAGCTTGCCGTATTCTGTCACAAAAAAGGCATTATAAAACCGGCTTGGAAATATTTTTCTGGATTCATCAAGCGTAGTTGAGTCTATAGACTTTTTAGCTCCTGAGACAGGCGCAGCAAGCTTTTGCGGCTGAACATCCGCAGCCTGCTCTTCTTCAGCGCCGATAGAAAGGTTTTTTTCATCAACCGGTTTGACGACATAACTGCTTGCGCCGGCTTTTAAGGTCAGAGAACGTTGTTTGCCGTCTTTGCCGCCGGAAATAGCCGTTATCCAGAGACCGGGGTAAAGATGCCTGATGCCGCTTATAACCACATTAGACCTGGCAGTATCATCCACATCAATAACAACGGCTTCCAGCTCTTCTTTTTTCAAAACATCCAAAACATTCTTTTGCTCCACATGCTCCACGACATATCCCTTTTGTGAGAGAATGTCATCCACTCCTGAGCAAGAACCGATGGCCACAACCTTTTTAACCATAATCACAACCTCATAAAAAAATAACTCAAATGCACTGAACTTTCTGTTTACTCGTCACCAGCCATAGCAGCAACCCGCTGTCAGCGGTATGTGGCACTTTTGTCTGTTATTTTGAAAGTCGTTTAATTTCACTTGCGATTTGTCCGATTACTTCTTCGTTTTTTATTTTGTCGTCAATGCTGAACACGATAAAAACTTTTCCGCTAAACTTTTTTGTAAAGTCGTTAAAACTTGCTCTCATTCTTTCTGTCGCCGAGTAGTTGACGAAATTTGCTTTTGCCGTAACAGGTTTTATTTGAATCCAAATGCTTTTTTGCCAACCCAACCGAGATAATCAATGTCTCCAGCGTGGTCAAGTTCGGGGGCGCTTTCTACAAATTTTACATCCGGGAATTTTTTTGCAAGATTGTCTTCAATAACTGATTTCTCTCTTATGAAACCGTCATAAGTTCTGTTAATGGTCAGGTTGAAAATATAATCAACGCAGTCTTGTAATGTAAGTTGGTTAAATGCTTCTGTCCATTCGGGAATTACGATTTCTTTGATTTTTACATAGAGCCGTTCTCCGAGTTCTTCCAAACTTTCTTTTGTGATTTTACTTGGTATTTTCCCGTCTGTATTGGCATTTTGAAAATACCATTTCTGCCATTCTTCAAATGATTTCGGCTGACATTCACGAATGAGAGCCATCACTGTGCCGACTTTGTTGGGACGAGATAACTGATAAGTTTGACAGGCATAATTGAGAACTTTCTCTTTCTTTCCGAATTCTTTTGAATATCGCTTAGGCGTTGGTTTGGGCATTGGCTTCGTTAAAAAGGTTAATGAATTTTTGTTTGTACTTAAAATCGGTTTTACTGTCCACTTGCACCAAACCATTTTTAATTAAATGAGCATTGATGAAAGTTTTGTTTTCAAGGTATAAGTAGCAGAGTAAATTTTTTTCGCTGTCGTATTTTACATTGTCGTATTTAAGAAAAACTCTTTTGCCTTTTGTTTTGTCTGTAAGAAAAGCAGTGGCTTTCCCATTTATTTTTTTATCCTCCAGAATGCCAATAAGTTTTACAGTCAGGTCATTGCTTAATCGAATTTTTTCTGGACTGACAATTTCTTTGACTGTAAAAAAATCTTCTCTTTTTACCGAACCATTTTTGTCAATCTTAGAACCGAATTGTAATTTTTTAATGTCTATTTTTTTATCAAGTATATGAGGGTCTTTGAAGATATACGGTTGCTTTTGAATTTCCATATCAAAATCTAAATAGATTTTCTCCTTAACAAATTCAAAGGTTGTATCGTAAATGTCCTTTTGATTTGTTGAAAGTTTTTGTTTTATAATAGGAATAAATTCAGGATTGATTTCATAACCAACCGAATTTCTTCCAAGATTTTTTGATGCAAGGTTTGTAGTTCCACTGCCCGCGAAAGGGTCAAGAACCGTGTCGCCAACAAACGCAAACATTTTTATTAATCGTCTCGGCAATTCTTCGGGGAACATTGCAATGTGATTGTCTTGCCTTGCTCCTGCAAAATTCCAATGTCCTGCAAAGAATGTATTCCATTCTACTGCTGTCATTTTTGAAAGTTCTTTATTTTCTTTTGTCGGTTTTGGCGCGTCCCCCAATTTTTTGAAAACCAAAATAAATTCATAATCCAATTTCAAAATTCCGTTTCGTGGATACGGATAAGAACCCATTTGTACGCCGCCGCCTGTCGTGTTGGATGTAGTTACTTTTTGCCATATAATAGCGCCCATATAATCAAATCCAATATTTTCGCAGAACTTAATAATTTCTTCCCTGATAGGAATAACTTTATAGCGTCCGTAATAAACAGCGCGAGCAAATTGGTCTCCGATATTTACGCATAAACGACAACCATTGTGAAGAGTGCGGTAGCACTCTTTCCAAACTAAATTCAGGTTGTTGATATAATTTTCGTAACTGTCGTGAAAACCAATTTGGTTGTCTGTCCCGTAGTCCTTGAGTTGCCAGTAGGGCGGTGAAGTAATAGCCAAATGAACGGAATTGTCTGCCAATTCAGTCATCTGTCTGCTGTCACCGTTTATTATTTTATGATGTGTTTTCAATTGTCTTTTATTTTGCGTCAAATTTACTTATAAAAAAGTTATCTTTGTCAGTAAGTTGTAAACCGTCACGGTCTTTTGCCATTACCGCTAACGGTTTGCGTGCTTGCCTTAAAACAACTCCCCCATCCCCCTCTTTAGTAAAGAGGGGGAGTTTTGAGTTTTAACAGGTTGCTGAAAAAGTCCGAATTGAACCAAAAAGTTGTCATTCCCGCGAAAGCGGGAATCTATAACTTATTGAATTTACAAGAACTGGATTCCCGATAAAAACCTCGGGAATGACAGAAAAAGAGTTTTTCAGCAACCTGTTAAATTGTAGTTCTGACTTTTGCGCTTTGAGCTTTGAGTTGAATATCACATCTTATATTTCCCGAAATTTTCAGAAGAAAGGTTAGTAAGCACATCTAACCATTCGGCCTGCTTATCACCCTCGCTATCCAACCTGTCGTCCTTCTGATGCCCTTTGGATGCAAAACTCCGCTTTCCAATATCAATATTTTTTGATTTTTCCAAGACCTTGTTTTCAACAAATATCGGAGAGTTTGTTCTCAAGGCAACAGCGATTGCGTCGCTGGGTCTTGCATCTATAGCATAGCTGTTTTCCCCGTAAATCAAGTGGATGGCGGCATAATAAACATTATCTTCAAGGTTTGTTATCGCAACCTTAGAAACGGTTATAGCCAGGTTTTTAAATATATCTCTCAAAAGATCGTGCGTCATGGGTCTGGAAAGCTGTATCTTTTCCAGCTCCGTTGCAATAGCGCTTGCCTCCAGAGGCCCTATCCAAATAGGAAGGACATTCTTGTCTTCCGCATCTTTTAAAATAACTATAGGCGCATTGGTAAGCGGGTCTATGGCAAGGCCAAAAACCCTCATCTCTAACAGCATGGCATCTCCTTGTCATTCATCAGTGAATAGACTCTATTTTTATTCATTCCTTATTCATTTGTCAAATGATTTTTGCGACTTTGTTTCCCGCCTGACACGGTTATATAACATTTGCCATAACCCGAATCATCGTAACAGATAGTCTGTAGCAAAGCAAGGCAAAGAGTCTGCAAACCCTACCTGTCCTTTTAGACAGTAGACAGATTGCTTTTGTTATGCTATGCAGAGGTGATGTTTTTATATTGTGACTTAAGTCACAGACTGAAGGCGCAGGTAGTGATAACTCACTGTAAAAAAACAAAACTCGAAAAAACTCTTGAAGTTGCCTGCCCTCTGATGCAACATCGGGGGAAAGATGGGTTGCCGAAGTGGTTAGAATAATAACTGAAAATCCGAGCGGTAAATGTATGAGGCCTGCTTTCACACATCATGCGAGGGCAGGCCTTTTTATTCTTATTATATTTTCTCTCACTGCCTGCGCTCCTGCCGTCAATTCCATCCAACCCCAGCGATACGCCAACATAGAGCCAGCCAAATTAAAGGAGGTGAGAACTATTGAAAAACAAGATAGTTTTACGCTCCTCTTTGTCTCCGACAATACCATGCGCTACAAAATCAGCCGGGACGATACTTCAAATCTTGTAACCGTTGACATCCCTTATACCGAACTGCCGTCTCCCTATGAGCCGCCGAAGATAACCCATCCCTATGTCAAAGGCTTTGACATAAAACAATCTTCAACAGAACCGCCCTTGCTTCAGGTAAAGATACAAACGGCGGCAGGAATTGGTTTCAGGTCATCTACTACGGCAGGCGGAGACGGATTGAGAATCGTCCTGTATCCTGAAAAGCCGGACAAAGAAGATATAAAGCCGGAAGGATACTATCTTTACAAACTCAAGTATGCCGATTCATCCCAGGTTGCCCAGCTTTTAAAAAGGCTCATCCCTTATGGCGACAGCAAGATACAGGTAAATGAAAAGGAAAACTACCTTCTTCTTGACACCTCATTCGAGGGCAGCCAGAACATGACAAAACTCCTTCCGGAGATGGATAAACCCCCTTATCAGATACTCCTTGAGGCCGAGGTTCTGGAGGTAAATGTAGATGACCTGAAAAATCTCGGCATCTCCTTTTCATCGCCCATAACCACAACCCTGCAGGAGATTCAGCCGATAAATCCACCCACATATTCCACAGTAGACCTCCCGATACAGGATATTGTCAGAACCCCTTTAAGCCTTGTCGCCGCAATCCATTTTCTAAAAGAGAATGGAAAGGCAAAGACCCTTGCCAATCCGAGGGTGGCCACCACAGACGGAATCGAAGCAAAGGTGGTGACCGCGGAAAAGATTCCGTATTTTATAACAGAGGTTCAGGCAAATTACACCTACATAACAAAACAGGAGTTTACCGCAGGGGTTGAGTTAAAAATCATACCGCGGGTAAACGAAGACGGTAAGATTACCACAAAGATAGCTACCAGCATCAGTTCTATAACCGGCACCACGCCGCAGGGCTATCCAAAAACCAGTTCCAGAAATGCGGAGACAACCTTGAGGATTATGGCGGGACAAACCATAATAATCGGCGGGCTTCTCGAGGACAGGGTTATAACCACAGCAAGCGGAATACCTTTATTTATGGATATTCCCGGCATAGGCAGACTTTTCAGAACAGAGCGGGTGGAAAAGAAGCAGATGGAACTGTTTATCTTTATCACCCCTTATATTCTGGAAGACGGAACGGTATAGGCAGCTTGTTAAGCTTTATAGGAAAGGGGGAATTTATGGATAGAAGGCTACAAGGTTTCGCAATCTTCATTTTCTGTTTCTTATGTTTTACGGCAGGATTTGACTCGCGCGCTCTTGGTTCAGCAACCGCATCCCCTGCCCCGTTGGAAAACACGGGTGAAAGCAAATCCGATACTTTCGTTGATAATATCCATATTTCTTCCGGCAGACTTTTCCATTCGGAGACCGATATTATCGTTGACTCTCCCGGCCTTCCGGTTGTAATAGAAAGAAGTTACAACAGCAAAATATACCCAGGAGTTCAACAGGTTCAGGATTTCTATGCCAATAACCCGCTTGGCAACGGCTGGACTCTTTCATATTGGATGAGGCTTTTTGAAGGAGAAAGCGGCGCGGTTTCGCTCCTTGACAGCGATGGCAGCGTTTACGCATTCAGCAAGAATTCCGACGGCTCATACAATACCCCCGCCGGTTTAGAAGGCGTTCTTTCAAAGCAAAGCGCAGGATTCAAGTTTGACGCCAAAGACAATCTTGATTTTGCCTTCTCACAAAAAGGCCTTCTTGCCTCAATAACAAATTTAAGGGGCTTGAGCCTTAAATTTTCTTATGACGCATCCGACAGGCTTGTAAAAATCACCGACACCCTGAATAGAAACACAACCTTTTCTTATAATAACGGACTTCTCATCCGCATCGAAGCTCCATCAGGCTTCGCGGCCTCCTACTTTTATGACGATAAAAACCGCCTCGTAAAAAAGACCGATACATTCGGAAAGACCATGGAATATTCCTATGACCCCGATACATCAAAACTTGTGGCGATTGCAAATGAAAAAGGCGCAACTGCATATCAATACAATTCCGATGCAAGGGTAATTGAAACCACATCTCCGGCAGGGCATAGCGCATTTGCCTATCCTCCTCAGAGCCGCCAGACGGTTTATACCGACGCGGCGGGAAAAACTACCGCCTACACCTATGATGAAAAGGGGCTTGTAATAAAAATACAGTATCAGGACGGCTCCACTACTCTGTTTACCTATGACGATAATTATAACAAAACCTCCATAACCAATCCCGATGGAACAAAGATTTATTCCTACTATGATGAAAACAGCAATCTCATAAAGGAGACGGACGCCGGCGGTAAAGAAACCCTCTATACTTACGACCCTGTTTTGAATCTTGTCACAAAAACTATATACCCGGACGGAAGGATTATAACCTTTGAATACAATTCCTATGGCGAACTCATAAAGACAACATCTCCAAACGGCGCCGGAATATATGCCTATAATAACTACGGCCAGCTCCTCAGCTATCAAGGCCCTGACGGAACCATTACAGTCGCATACGATGAAGAATATAGAATCAAGACCTATACAGGGCTTGACAGCATAACCATAGCCTATGTTTACGACCAGTATGGAAGGGTGGTTTCCGAAGAGAGGTCTGACGGCCATAAAGAAGATGTCGCCTACAGCCCGCAGGGAAACCTCACATCCATCACATACGAATGCGGGGCAAAGGAGAGATACGAATGGGATGATGACGGAAATGTAAAGGCATATTACGACCTGAATGGAAACAGAACAGAATACAGCTATGACGGAAGAGGAAATGTAATAGAAGTAAAGAACTCCCTTGGCCAGACAACAACTTACGCCTATGACGCCGGCAACCGCGTTACGGCCTTCAGGGACGCCAGAGGTTTTAGCACAATATTTATCTATGATGATAAAGGCCGGCCTCTAAAGGCCATAGACCCGCTCGGCCAGACCACCGTATTTGAATACGACTCTGTCAATAATCTCACAGCCATAACAAATGCAAAAGGCCTTGCAACAAGAATAACATACGATGCAAATAGAAATGTGGCAAGCGTGGAAAATCCTGCAGGCGAAAAGACAAGATATGAAAATGACAGCTACGGCAACATCACCCTCATGGAAGACCCCAACGGCAATATCACAAGGCTTTACTACAGGCACGATGACGGGTTTGTGGACTTCAAACTCCCTAAAACAACCATCAGCGGGGTATCTACAGACAAAATCAAGATAGACAGAAAGAGCAGAATCATAAGGCTTACGGACGCATTGGGAAATTCATGGGAGCTTGACCACAATAGCAAAGGCAATCTCTTAAATCTCAAAGACCCTAAGGCAAGGATTACAAGGTTTGAGTATAATGACAAAGACCAGCTAATAAAAACCATAAATCCGCTGGGCTTCGCCGCCATATACACATATAATGAGAAAGGAGATGCAGCATCAGAAACGGACGCCAATGGAAGGACAACCTCCTTTAACTACTTTACCTGCGGAGATGTAAAACGCATCACATCCATAAAAGACCCGCTCGGTCAGGAAACGAGATTTGAATATGACAACATGGGCAATCCCCTCTCCATGACGCTGCCCAACGGCTCGACCACTGCTTTTGAATATGACAGGGCATACAATCTCATATCCAGAAAAGACGCCCTCGGCAACATAACCGCGTATGTCTATGACCCGTTGAAAAACCTCATTTCCATCAGAGACCCGAGAGGCTCGCAGACATATTTTGAGTATGACGGCTTAAACCGCCTTGTATCTAAAAAAGACCCGTTGGGCAATACCGTCAGATACGGCTATGACCTGGCTGGAAATCTTCTTGAAATAAACAACCCTGAGGGTTACAAGACCGCCTACAAATACGATAATGCAAACCGCCTTATAGAGACCATAGACAGCCTTGGCCGTTCAACAAAATCAACTTATGACAGAGTTGGGAATCTCCTTTCCCTTACAGACCCGAAAGGCGCAAAAACGCTTTATGCCTATGACAAGGTCAGCCGTATTGCAAGCGTAACCGATGCGCTTGGCTATCTGACGAAGTATGATTATGATTCTGTGGGCAACCTCACACAAGAAACCGATGTCAGGGGTTATTCCACGAGATATATCTATGACGAGATAAATAGACTTGTCCGGATTGAAAATGCTAAAGGCGGAAAGACCCTCTTATCATACGACAACGTGGGAAATCTATTAAAGAGCATAGACCCCAACGGCAATCCAGTAACATTGGAATACAATGTCTTAAACCGTGTTACAGCTAAAAGAGACGGCCTCGGAAACACAACAAAATACTCCTACAGCCCGACAAATAAGATAAAAGAACTCATAGACCCCAACGGCGGCAAGACTCAATACGAATACAACCAAATGGACAGACTCGTTTCCGTTCTTGATGCGTTAGGCGGCAGAACCGGCTACGCATACGATGTTGTCGGAAACCTCGCCGCGGTTACAGACGCCAACGGAAATAAGACCGAATATGCCTACGACCCGTTAAACCGCCTGATTCAGGAGATAAACCCCCTTGGGTATAAGACTCAATACCAGTATGACAGACTCGGCAGAATCGTCAAGGTCGCAACGGCAAAAGGCGACAACATAGAATACAGATACGACCCTGTTGGAAATCTTATCCAGAAACAGCTCCCCAATGGGAATCTCATAAACTTTGCCTATGATGAGATTGGAAACATTATCTCCAGCCAGACGCAATCCTTTAAAGAAGAATTCAGATACGACCTTCTTGGAAGACCGATAGAAAGAAATACTGCCGCATGGAATAAAACAACCCGCTATTCCTATGACCCGGCAGGAAATCTTGCCCAGCTTACAGACCCGCTTGGAAAGGCCGTCCAGTATAGATACGATGAACTCGGAAACCTCTCCGAACTCATAGACCCGGAAGGCAAAAAGAGCGCATTTGCATACGATGCCGCCGGAAGGCCTGTTAAAAAGACCTATGCCAATGATGTGACAACCGAATACAAATGGGACGCCGCCGACAGACTTACAAGCCTTGTAACAGAGTCCCGGAGATTTGGCCGGATAAACGGATACTTCTATGAATACGATAAAAACGGCAACAGGGCAAGAACCCTTGAAACAGACGGCGCTTTGACGCTATACCAGTATGACCCGTTAAACCGCCTCACAAAGGCAAGTTATGCGTATGAGAGCATATGGAATATAAGAAATGCCTGTCTTGTGCCGCCATGTCCGCAATGGCCTGTGAAAGCGCAAGATAAAGGATTAGGCAGAATCAAAACCTATCCAACAAACCCGATACAAGCCCTCAAGGCAAAGGCAAATCTGACACCTCCGGTAAAGGCCCCGGCAATGGAAAAGGCAATGCGTATCAAAATAATCAGGGCAATGGTAACAGTAATGGCAATGGCAGAAAGGAAGGCTTTGACCAGCCGATTTCTCCTGTGCTTGAAGACCCTGTCCGAGAAGAGAGGTGGACATACGACAACGTTGGAAACCGCATAAGACATGAAAACGATTTTGGCGTCACAGACTACACATATGACAGGGCAAACAGGATTAGCTCGGCAAGGGGGATTCAAAACATCTCCTTTGAATACGATGAAAACGGAAACCTCATAAAAGAAACCGGCTATAGCGGGATTACAAGTTATAGATACGACACAGAAGGAAAACTCACAGAGGTCATCCTGCCTGATGCAACAGGCGTCAAATACCAATATGACGGCTTTGGCAGGCGGACTATAACACAAGAGACTTACTGGCAGAATAAAAACCAATTATTCACGGAAGAGACAAAGACCCTGTATTACGGAATGGGCTATCTCCCTGAGACCCTCGGTCAGATGGGAATAATAAACCCACGCAAACCGAGGATAACATCAGGCTCATCCATGCTCGCATCCCTTGCAGGACAGGATGTTCTTATGGAGTTTACCAAGCAGAATAACCCGCTTAACGAATATATTTATGCTAATGGGGATTTGATTTCCAAGAGGATGTGGGGATTTAAAGGCAGAAAAGAGCCAGGCGCGGACGGGAATGTAAGGAGGAGGGGGAATAATCTTTTCTTTCACACAGACGCGCTTGGGGATGTGGTTGACATCTCAGACCAGCTTGGCCAAAACATCATAAAGAACCGCTATCTGGCGTTCGGCGCGCCCGTGGCCGGCGAGTTTGCGCCCTATGGCAGATTCGGTTTTACAGGCATGGCGCTGGAGGAGAATATCGGCAAATATTACGCAGGCAGCAGGTTCTACGACTACAGAACAGGGAGATTCCAGACATCGGACATCCACAGAGGAAGCCTTGTAACCCCTGCCACATTAAACCTCTACCAGTATGCCGCAAACAATCCGATAAATTACATAGACCCTCTGGGATATTCAAAGCTGTCAAAGGCATGGAAGAAGGTGGAAAAGTGGTATAAGAAGAAGGAGCCGAAAAAGATAAGAGAATTTGCGACAAAGTATAAGACGGAGTTGCTTGGATACAATGTGATTGTAGGCGTTATTCTTGAATTGGGCGGGCTTGCTCCACCTGTATTGATGAGCACTATGGGAGATGTTTTATTCACAGGAACACAGATGGTGGATCAGGCCTATGTGTTTCCTGCCATGACATCGTTGTTTGACCGGCCTATGTCATGGATGGATAAACATGTGCTGCCTGCATGGCGGATTAAACAGGAGTTTAAATTCACCATAGAGATAGAGATGACCGGCTTAAACATAGACATAAACATGCCCGTGAGCGGAGGCGTGAACATGGGAACCAGCAATAGCTCATTATTTTATTTTGTCGCTGCAATAAATATCGGCGACACCGGCACAAGGGACCAGATGGGTTGGACCAGAAATAGACACGAAAACGTTACCAACCCGGATGGAAAAGTCACAAGTGAAAGGGCTCATGGAGGGCCTTTTATTCTTTCGGAGACCCGCATGGGCTCTAAACAATTCCAAAACTATTACGGATTTAGGCCTGGCCCTGCATGGCATGAAGGATATGGCAATCAAGGAATTTTTCCATGGTTGGCAGAATGGCTTAAAAAGAGAGGTTACGGCAATTTAGGCTTAGGTTTAAGGCTAAACGATGCCAACAAACCTTACGATACATCTCAAGGCATCTAAAAGATGAGCAAATGTATAATCAGCCATAGTGTTCGGAGCTAAAAATACGGAGGTGGTAGCTATGATTAGGCAAAAACTTATATTGTTCATTACCGCTTGTTTTGTTTTCATCCTGACAAGCAACAGTTTCGCAGGCATACTGGAATATAAAACCGAGGGAAAACAATCCATTGATGTAAAAATTGAAGGGTTTTACCTCCGTTTCAATTCATCTGATTTGATAAAAATAAACGGGCACATGGAAGGTATAGGCCTTTCCTACACCTCCCGCTTGCCTAAAAACCTTATCATAAAACCGGAGTTTTGGTTTGCCGAAGGCTACACGGAATACAATGGCCCGTTAGAGCATTCAAACAACTCATCACCTGGAACACTGGATGATGTCAAGAGTTATTTATTTGAACTCAGGACTTTGCTTGGCTACGATTATAAGATTTCAGAAGCATTTTCTCCAATACCTTATACAGGGGTTGGTTTTAGATTGTTATATTTGGATGTGGATGGAAGAATTACATATACGACAAGCAGGAGTACTGTTAAACTTGGTTCAATAGATTACACTAACATCTATATCCCTTTTGGCATAAAATTCAGTGGAAATTTATATGGCGAAGCGCCTAACCAATGGATTTTTACGGCAACAGCAGAAGACGACATTTCGTTATGGAAATTACGCGGCAATGGATTAAGGGGCTCTATAGAATTTCAAAGGAGGTTTAAATATGTCAGCATTGCAGTAGAGCCTTTCATAAGATATTGGAGATTTAAGGAAGATAAGGCGCCTGTTCATGATGCATCTGGAAACGAAGTCGGCAAAGCCACCGAACCGGCAAATCGCACGACAGAAATCGGCATTGATTGGAAAATAAGATTTTAAAATACACACCCAATCGCCCAAGGCTAATAGCGATAGCACTACTGTGTTTTTAAAGTCTATATTTTTGAAGGCCGCTATGAAAAAACATGCATCCTTTTTTCTTTTATCTCTTCTGTTCCTTGCCGTTCACAATGATATTTCTCTTGCGGCCTCAAAACCTAAAAAAATAGAGATTACAAAAAGAGGGCCTTCTCCAGACGGCTATGGAAGGGTTTATGTAACAAACGATTTAAAGACAAACAAGCCTGTGGAAAATTTTGACTGCAAGGATACGGTCTATGTCATTGTGCCGGATGTTGCCAGAAAAGGCAGCCACAAGCTTGAAGTTTACTGGATTCCTCCATCATCAGGCGCACGGCAGGAATACACGAAGGCTGACTTTGCTGTTGAAACAATGCCAATGGATGCGTATGCGCTGCTTAAGTTTAATGACGGTCTTGTAGGCAGACTTTTTTCAGGTATAGACCCCTCTGCCAGGATGGAAAAATTTATCGGCAGATGGAAGGTCAAGGTATATATGGATGAAAAACTGATAGCAAATAAATCTTTTTTTGTTATCTGTTAAAAACCATGTGGAGGTAGGACTATGAAAAACATCTTGTGCCTATCAACAGCAGTTCTATACATCGCTATTTCATTGCTTATTGCAGGATGCGATGCCAATACCATAGATACTGTTGTTACCGTCATGAGCGCAGGCAGGATACGATGGTGCAATATGAAAGATTATGGAACTGTGGAATTTTCAAACAACTCCTCAACAAAACAAGACTATTGGGTTTACTGGGATAATAATTATGTTGGCATCGTCAAAGTTGGCAAAACAGAGCCTGAAGGCGATGATTTTACAACAAAATCAGGAAATCACACCCTTGAGTTTAAATTCACATCCAGTGGCGCTACAGCATGCGGTCCTGAAACTGTGACAATTAGCAAGTGTGAACATATTACATATACATGCAGCAATTAGATTTAAGGAAGATAATACCCCTGTTAACGATGCATCTGGAAATGAAGTTGGCAAGGTCACCGCCCCGGCAAATCGCACGACAGAAATCGGCATTGATTGGAAAATAAGATTTTAACCGCGCATGTGGAAAAATAGGAAAAATAAGGACAGCGACCATTAAACATGATTAAACCAGCCTTATATCAATATATCCAAGTGCAAAGAGTTTTATTGTCTCTCATCCAAAAGGAAATCTAACAGCAAAGCTAAACAAGCGGAGAGAATAAAGGAGCACGACAATCCTCCTTATCGGTATGTTAGTGGTTGTGTTTTTGTCAGAAATGGCAGGAAGAAAATAAATAGAATTCTAAACTTAAAGTAAAAAGGGATGGCCTTTATTTTCCTGATTTTATTTCCCTATACTTCCCGTCAGCGAATTATGAGAAGCCTTTATTATCCTGATTGGCGCAATCTTACCAACCATACTCTTGTCAGCGGAAAGATTTACCACCTTATTGCATGATGTCCTGCCTGTGAACTGCAGTTCAGAGTGGGGAGTTGGGAGTTCGGAGTATTTGTCTTTTCTCCTAACTCCGAACTCCTGACTCATAACTGATTCCCCTTCTATGAGAACATCCGTTGTTTTTCCTACCATCTCCTGATTCTTGCGCAGGGTTATGTCTCTCTGCGTTTCCTGAAGCATTGCAAGTCTATCTTCTTTTACCGCATCGGGAATCTGATTTGCAAAAGATGCGGCTGCTGTTTCCTTTCTTGGAGAATACTTAAATGAAAATATATTGTCAAACTCCAGCTCTTTTATTAAGCTCATGGTGTCTTTAAAATCAGCTTCTGTCTCCCCCGGGAAACCAACAATAATATCGGTTGTAATGCCCATGTCAGTATAAAGCCTCTTGAGCCTGAATATTTTATTTAAGTAATCTTCTCTGGTGTATCCCCTGTTCATACTTTTCAATATCGTATCGGAACCGGACTGCAGGGGCAGATGAATATGCCTGCAAAGCTTTTCCTCTTCTCCGAAGAGTCTTATAAGTTCTTGTGACATATCTTTCGGGTGAGAGGTTATGAACCTGACCCTTTTTATTCCATCCACTCTGCACACCAATCTTAAAAGATCAGGAAAGGAAATATCCTTGCCTTTATTGCCGTATGAATTTACATTCTGTCCCACAAGGCTTGCTTCCTTTACCCCTGCCTCTGCCAACCTTTTTATCTCCTGCAGGATATCAACGCTCTTTCTGCTTAATTCCCTCCCTCTTACATAAGGAACTATGCAATAGCTGCAGAAATTATCGCACCCCCTCATTGCAGTAACTGATGCCTTAACTGCAAAGTCTCCTAATCGGTTTTCCGGATACGGATAATCAAGTGATTCTTCTTCAACAATAGAATCGCAAAACTCTGTGGCAGCAGCCCTGTTTCCGGCAGATTCAACCTCTTTAACCAAATCCGGCAAGCGGTGTATATTATCCGTTCCAAATACAACATCAAGATGCAGCGCCCTTTTTAATAACCTCTCCCCCTCTTGTTGAGCCACACAGCCGCCCACGTCGATAATCAAACCTGGTTTTTCGGCTTTAAGTTTCTTGAGTCTGCCTAATGCGCT
>JACRNK010000010.1 GCA_016234985.1 Deltaproteobacteria bacterium | reverse complement strand
TATATCTTCGGCATCATCTTGTTCAAGTCGCTCAAATGAATCGGCGTGCGGATGCCTGCAACAACATCTTCGCCCTGGGCATTCATCAGAAGGTCGCCGTAGAATATGTTCTCCCCTGTGTTCGGATCTCTGGTAAAACATACCCCTGTGCCGGATGTTTCCTCCCCCTTGTTTCCAAATACCATCTGGACAACACTCACTGCTGTGCCAAGAAGCCCTGTAATCTTTTCAACGCGGCGGTATGTAACGGCCTTTTCAGCCATCCATGAGCCAAATACTGCATTGATGGCGCCCCAGAGTTGCTCCTGCGGATCTTGCGGAAAATCCTTTTTGGTATGTTTTTTATAGACGGCCTTTAACAGAGGGATAAGTTCTGCAAGCTCCTGCTCATTTACATCTGTGTCAAGAACCTTATTGGTTATATTGAGCCTTTGCCTTGTCCTTGTATTTTTAATCTCTTCAAATTCATGTTCAAATTCCTCACGAAGAATACCCATTGCAATTGCGCCATACATCACAATAAATCTGCGGTAGGCGTCCAAGGCAAACCTGCGGTTATTTGTCTTTTTGGCAAGACCTTCAACAGATTTGTCGTTGAGGCCTAGATTCAGGATAGTTTCCATCATGCCGGGCATTGACCTTGCCGCCCCTGAACGGACAGAGACAAGAAGCGGGTCATTTGCATCGCCCAATTTCTTCCCGATAATTTTTTCGAGCCTCGCAATATTTTTTACAACCTCTTTATCAAGCCCGGCTGGATATTTTTTATTATTTTTGTAATAAAGGTCGCAGACCTCTGTTGTGATAGTAAATCCCGCCGGCACAGGCAGGCCTATATTTGTCATCTCAGCCAAACCGGCGCCCTTGCCGCCGAGAAGCTCTTTCATGCTTCCCTTGCCCTCGGCCTTTCCGTCGCCAAAGAAATAAACAAATTTTTTAGATGCCATATATCCTCCAAAACCAAAAACCGCAATGCATATACATTATACGTGATGCGTAAAAAAAATCCTCCCCTTTATCCCCCTCTGGAGGAGGACAGGGGGAGGACATCGCGCATCACACACGTATCACGGTTCTTTACCTTTTCACTTCCTGCTAAACCTTCTGAAACCGGATGTGGCTGTAATATCCACACCTTTAAGTATATTATCTAAAAGCAGATTCATCCCAAGATTATCGCTGCTCATGTGGCCTGCAATAACAACATTCACATGATGTTTTTCCGCTTCTTTTCTGTGGTCTTCGCTTATGTGCATGCCGACAACAGTGCCGATGCCTGCATTCGACAGCTTTTCAAAAATATTTTTGCTTCCGCCTGTCCCGCCTGTCATATCTACAAATACCTTTCCGGCCCTCCTCTTTTCTGAGCCGACAAAGACCTTGGGCCCGGCCTTTTCATTTATAGCGTCTTTGTATTCCGGTATCTCTTTCAGAATATCAATTATATCGGAAACCGTGTCGGTTTTTTTATCGTCAAAAATCTTTTGCAGATAATCGGCAACCGCATTGTCAGAAGGGGTATGGATGCACATGAATGGGATATCCAAAAGTCTTGCAGCGTCTATTGCCCTTGTATGATTGGCAGGAAGGAGTCTTCTTTCAACTTCTTGTATCCTTTCAGCCATAATGTCTTCCGCAACATTGATGGGAACGCCGTATTTCAGGAGAATCCCGGACTGCATATCCATCACTTCGTAGAGCGCAGCCATAGCCCTGCCTTCAGGATGATGTGAAATGATAAGGTCAACCGGTTTGCCGCTGTTCCTCAATCTGTCGGCAAGGAGAACCTCGCCAACCTCCATGTCAATGCCAACCAAAACGGCTTTTATATCCCTGTCAGGCTCGCCGTATAATATACGGGTATCGGCATAAGGATTCGTGAGCCTTTCTTTATCAAAATCTTTTTTCTTGTCTTCTTTTAGCTCATCAAAATCCTTTTTCACCCTTTTAAGCTCTGCCTCAACTTCAGCCTTGCCTCTGGGGTCAAGCTCAATGCCACGTTCTACCGCCGATTTATAAATATCTTTTATCTTCATCTTATAATCCTTTTGAAATCATATCGATTAGGAACTACACTAGCAAGTAATGCCTATCTTTTTATTTCGCCAATAGGTAATTAGCGCAGCTATTGCAAAAATGACCCCCATTCCAAACAACAAGTAATCAGGGTAATCTATATACCCTCTCTTCTGATACACATATATTCCAAATCCCCAAAGACCTAAAGCAAATAGTCCAAATATGGTAACATTGGCAGATGGGAGTAATGATTTACCACGAATGCCGTAGATACGTTTACCACGCTCTGTCATTTCATTCCATTCTATGACTTCTTTTACACAAGTTTCTTTACATGCAAGGCCGTTTCCTACATCCTCACAACAATCAGCACACATGGCTTTGAAACAATTCTTGCAAATACCGACTGCTACAGTTTCATTATGGCGATAACAGTTCATATCATCCTCCTTAAACTACTTTTTATCCTTTTTTATTTCTTTGAACTGGACACCAAATCGCGTAGAACATCTGGCACAGGAAAGCCTATATTATCTTTCTCGCCACTCTTCCAACTCAGGATGCCGGCTTTAAATTCGTTTGATGTATATAGATCAGCCCCAATCATGTTTAGCGCTAACAAAAGTGCTTGAACACCATCAATTCCCCCAGCATATCTAATATTCTCGTTTCCAATACCAACAATTTGATACGGACAGTAATAATCTTCATAGTCTGGGAACTTTTCTGGTTTGCCGATTATTATGACGACCTTTTTATCATCACCCAGTGCAAGCTCTCGGGTGGCGATAATTGTTTCTATTTTATTTATCTTCATCATCTTTGTCTTCTATCGAGTTACCAAGTAATGAGCGAAGGTAATGGCCTCCCTGCTCTACAAGCACCATATCTCTCATTCGCACTTTGCCAACACCTGGCACGAGCACCAGAATCGCTTAAGTTTCGACATATCGCTTCATCCACTTGTGCCTGTTTCTCACATTTATCGTCCTTATCATCTTTACACTGCTCCTGTGGTTTTGTTGGAGTACTCGGTATTGCTGGAGCAATTGGCGGATTATAGTAATAATATATTCCAACCCCTTTATTTAAGTTGAGGAGGCTTAATATCTGGATACTGTTTATATATGGGGTTCATTATATCAACTAGCATAGTACCCATTATTTTCCCAATAGCTTTCCTATATATTTCAAACTCTTCACTATCACATGTATTTTTTACTAAAACTACCGATTTATCTATCTCAGATCCACAATAAAGCATTAGTTTGCTTATTTCTTCCGCTATTTCTCTATTCATTGTTACCTCCTAAACTGATTATAGATTTTATAAGCAGCCAAACTTTCTCAAGCAAGCATTAACACAATTCCAAAATTTAAAACCATAATCTGGTGTTGGTAGAGATGATTCTGAACATTTTTCAATACAGTAATCTCTTATTTTATTACACCATTCACCATCCTTATCATCCTTACACTGTTTTGGTTGATTTGGTGGGGCAATTGGTATTGATGGAATAAGAGGAGGATTATTGTAGTAATATATAATGGTGCCTATAGTATAAGCACCTATGCTTATACATAGCGCAGGATTAGCAGCGCAGATCGCAGGTATCGCTTGCACAAAGAGACCGGTAGGGTCTGTATAATTTATTGGATTATTTTTTGTATACACATACAGATTTACATCCCCACCCTCAAACCCAATCGGGTCTTCGCTGAGAAATCGTCCTGTTTTGGAATCGTAATATCGCGCCTCCAGTCTATCGGTTAAAACAAAAAATGATATGAACAGTATTAGGAGAAATCTACCGCTTTTCATTTAGCTCCTCCTTTCTGTGCTTGTTTTTCCCTGTATGTTTCTTGTGCCTTCCTTTGCTCTTCAATATAATTCCCATGTGGAAGTTTTGAAACTCCAAACTTCTCTGCCTTTTGTAAATAAGAAGCGGCTTTAAATCTGTATTCTTGCGCTAATTCTTCTTGAAATTCTTTCTCCAACACTCTACTGTAATTCAAATATACCTTTCCAATCGTGTTGTATGTATCTGCTGATTTTGGATCAACTTTGATACACTTTTTGAGATATTGAATGGCTCGTTTATACTTCCCACGCTTTGCCCAGTAAATAGCATTTTGTGCAACCAGATCAGCAAGCAATTCACGATATGTTAATGTCCTGAGATATGCGCCATTTTTTAAAGCCCTTGGGGATATCTGAAGGACATAGATATATTCATCGTCCGAAACATAACCGCCTTCCCCGGCGGGATCAATATTCTGTTCTTGAAGATTCGGGTCTATGTATCGCAAGAAAAGATGCTGTGGAGCGGTAACCGGATACACGGGGTAACCTAAACGTTGGGCAATAGAAAGATAAAGGAGCGGCATGGTAACACATGAGCCTTTTTTAGTGTCAAGTATCCCATTCAAATAACGATTTTCCAACTTTTCCGCATTTGGGTCAGATAAATCGTATTTTATTCCTTCCATCTTGTATAAGTATGTATTTAATGCCCTTATCCTGTAGTCTGGGTCTGTGCTTCCTTTTGTGAGGATTCTTGCCTGTATTACCATTTTATCAATCTTTGCAGAATAGGCTTTTATATCAAGGTTGGGATATATTTCCTTTGCGAGAGTTAAGGCTGCTATGCCAATATCAATGCCTTTGCCTTTAAAAACAACGCTATTTGCTTCAGGCAATGAAAAAAGTTTATCTATCTCGTTTTCAAAATCATCAGCAAAAGATTGGGGGGCTGCAAAATGAATAATACACAGGAGTGCATATATGGCTATTATATTTTTGAAGAAATTTGGCACCTTTCTATCTACCCCTCGTCCTTTAGGCCAACAAATTAAGATACACATAACGCTCAAAGACCAGCTATATTAGGAGGTTACTCAGTTGCCCTTTATTATAGTTCAAGCTCAAAAATTGTCCAGATGCGAGGAAGGACAAAGGGTTGCACCGCAGCATACTTTTTAGGTATGTGAGGATGCAAACCTGCAGTCCTGACAAAGCAGATGGATATTTTTCAGCTTGAACTACCACCCAAAACTTCTTTAACCGCTTCATTTACTAACTTGCCGTCCGCCTTGCCGGCAAACCTGGGCATGACCTCTTTCATAACCCTGCCAATATCTTTCTGTCCGGAGGCATTGAGATTTTTTGCTATCTCTGCGACAACAGCCTTTATCTCATCTCTGGAAAGCTGCGGCGGAAGAAAGGACTGGAGGATTTTTAATTCAGCCTCTTCTTTGTCCACCAAATCCTGCCTCCCGCCATTTTTAAACTGCTCTACGGAGTCGAGACATTGCTTTACCATAGTCTTGATGACAGCAATAACTTCCTCATCGCTCAAACCCTCTGCCCGTTTAATGAGGGCTATCTCTTTATTTTTTACCTGAGCCAGAATATTGCGAAGCGCGCCGAGCCTCATCTTATCCTGAGCCTTGGCCGCCTCATTCATCTGCTTGACTAAATCTTCTCTCAGAGACATAGGAAACCCCGCTTTTTAATACTCTCTCTTCCTTGTTTTTTTCATTGCCCTTTTCCTTGCTGCAATGGCCTTTTTCTTCTTCTTTACGCTCGGTTTATCGTAATGCTCGCGCTTTTTTATCTCGCCCAATATCCCGGCTTTTTCGCACTGCTTTTTAAATCTCTTCAAGGCGCTCTCAAAGGATTCGCCTTCCTTTATCCTTATACCCGGCATTCTGTGCTCACCCCCTCCGCCTTCAGTGTTTCAAAAACTCCAACGCCTGTGGCGGCAACAGCCTCAAAATCAGGGGCGCCATTAATATTCAAGACTTTTTTCAACTCCGGCACAGGCGCCACATTTGCAAGGTCTCTTTTATTATACTGAATCACATATGGTATGGCAGCAAGGTCATAGCCCTGCTCTTTTAAATTTATCTTCATATTCTCAAAACTTTCTATATTGGCATCCATTCTTTCTATCTGAGAATCTGCTACAAAAACAATGCCGTCCACGCCCTTTAAAATAAGCTTTCTTGATGCATCATAGAATATCTGGCCCGGAACGGTATAAAGATGAAATCTTGTTTTAAAACCTTTTATGTCTCCAAGTGAGAGGGGTAGAAAATCAAAGAAGAGCGTCCTCTCCGTCTCAGTTGCAAGAGATATCATCTTTCCTCTATGCTCCGGATTGGTTTTTTTGAAAATAAACGACAGGTTTGTGGTCTTGCCGCAAAGTCCGGGACCGTAATAGACTATCTTACAGTTTATCTCACGGGAAGAATAGTTTATGAAAGACATTTTTTTAAAAACCCCTCTTGATAAAAGTAAGCAGTAAGTAGCGTTGCCCTTTATGGGCAACGAATTCGTCGGGGATAAACCCCGACGCTACAACTCCCTACTGCCTACTGTTTTTCTTAATGAAACAATTTATCTATATCACTATCTGAAATCTCCGCAAGGAGGTTTTCCTGAACAGCAGGCTTTTTCTCCACCCTTTGCAGGAGTTTTTGCACTATTACATTGAGTTCGTCGCCTGCCTTTTTCACTCTAAGTCTCACAAGCCCAAGAGATGAACGTTGGTCAAATATAACGACCAATATCACCCTCTGTGCCACAATAGAAATATGCAGATTGTCTTTTTCGCCCTCATGGAAGAGGATAGAAAATTCTTTTTCGCCTATAAGTTTCGCCAGCCCTCCGGTAGCGGCTATATTGCCTGCCGTCAATGACGCAAGGGATGTCGTATCTATATCCCCTGTTTCGCCGCTTGCAGCAATCAGCTGACCGTCTTTATCTACAAGAAATACAACCTTCGCATTAGCCTCTTTAAGCAGTCTGTCAATAACAACGGTAATCTGCTTAAATTCTTCCTCAAACATTACCAATGAACTTGTCGGCATAGATTAACCCCTTATATAGTTCGGAGTTCGGAGATGGGAGTTCGGAGAAAAACCGTTTACTCCAAACTCCGAACTGATAACTCCGAACTAAATCATCTTCCCATCCAGACTTAAAAGCCTCTCCCACTCTTTATCTATAGATTCCTGCACCTTATCCAATAATCCCTTATTTTCCGGCTTTAAAATATGTTTGAACCTGGCCTGCATCTTAAGCCATTCCGCTATAGGTTTTTTCTCTTTTGGTTTATAATTGATCTTCAAAACTCCGTTCTCAACTTCGTAAAGCGCCCAATAGCATGTATCAACGGCTATCTTTGCAGCTTCTATGGATTCTTCCGGTTTTGAATACCAGCCCAATGGACAGGGCGATATAACATTTAAAAAAGTTGGCCCCTCAGTTTTAAGAGCCTTTTCAGCCTTCCTTGAGAGGTCTGCCCAGTTATGCGGCGATGCCTGAGCAGCATATGGAACATTGTGGGCAACAACTATCCTCGTAAGGTCTTTTCTCGATTCTTGCTTTCCCAAAATAACATCTCCCGCCGGCGATGTTGTCGTAGCTGCGCCAAATGGGGTAGCGCTTGACCTTTGAATGCCTGTATTCATATATGCGCCGTTATCGTAGCATACATAGAGAAAATTATGGCCCCTCTCAAGCGCGCCTGACAGGGCCTGAAAACCGATATCATACGTCCCGCCGTCGCCGCCGAAGGCAATGAATTTGATATTTTTATCCTGCGGAATCTTGCCTCTTTTTTTAAACGCCTTATATGCAGTTTCTATACCGCTTATGGTAGCAGCGGCATTTTCAAACGCCGAGTGTATCCACGGTATTCGCCATGCAGTATATGGATATATGGTCGTGCCAACCTCAAGGCATCCGGTTGCAGTAGTAGCAACTACAGGGCCGTTAGCCGCTCTTAATAGCAGCCTCACTATCGGAGGGATGCCGCATCCTGAGCAAAGCCTATGTCCGCCTGAAAAAAGCTCATCTCTTTTTGAAAGTTCTTTAAGTGTAGCCATGTAAACTCTCCAAAAGTTCGGAGTTATGAGTTCGGTGTTCGGAGTAACACAGTTCGGAGTAACACAGTTCGGAGTTATGAGTTCGTAGTTCGGAGAAGCTTTTATCTTTTACTCCTAACTACCAACTACGAACTCCTAACTGTTTGTCTCCTAACTACCAACTACGAACTCCTAACTGTTTGTCTCCTAACTACCAACTACGAACTCCTAACTGTTTGTCTCCGAACTCCCAACTGTATTTTACTTACATCATATACTTCGTCAACGTTTCAACTTTCCCGGTTTCTGCAATCTTCAGAAGCTCTTCAAACACCCCTGCTGCATCCTTTACCTTATAGTCCCTTCCGCCCAGACCAAATATTCTGCTCATAACCTTGGGACGCTTTTCCAATTCATAGAGCGCAGAACGAACCTCGTTAAAGAGCGGGCCGAAGCCTTGGTCGTAAAATACCGACGTTTGTGCCCGCCTTTCTTAGTTCGTCAACTGCCACTTTGGTAGTGCCTGCGGCAGAGCTTAATATTACAATGGCTGCCTCTGCATCATCCAATCTGTATTTTTCCATAAGGCCGTATTCTCTGCCGAATTTCTTTCCGAAATCCATGCCGATTTTAGAAACCACATCCTTTGCGCGGACAATGGCCTCTGACTGCTGATGCTTGAATTCAATGTAGGTATCGGGAAGCGTCATAGCCCCGTATGTAACAGGGTTGTCGGTATCAAGGAGAGAATGTTCCGGCTTGTATTCTCCTATAAACTCTTTTACATCTGCGTCATCAATAAGCGAGATATTTTCAATTGCATGGCTTGTTATAAAACCGTCGAGACATACCATCACCGGCAGAAGCACATTTTCATTCTCAGCTATCCTCACGGCCTGAAACAAATTATCGTACGCCTCCTGAACTGTCTCAGAATATATCTGTACCCAACCCGAATCACGCGCACCCATGGAATCTGAATGGTCGCAGTGGATATTTATGGGAGCCGAAAGGGCGCGGTTCACATCCGTAAGCACAATGGGAAGTCTCATGCCTGAAGCGATGTAGAGCATCTCCCACATAAGCGCCAGCCCCTGCGAAGATGTAGCTGTCATAACCCTTGCGCCTGCGGCAGATGCGCCTATGCAGGCGCTCATGGCAGAATGCTCGCTCTCAACGGTTACAAACTCCGTGTCAACCTCGCCGTCAGCAACATAGCTTGAAAATTCTTCCACAATCCCGGTGGAAGGGGTTATTGGATAAGCTGCGCATACATCCGGGTTTATCTGTTTCATGGCATAGGCAATTGCAGAATTTCCTGTAAGCCCTGCCTGCCCCTTTGTCGTTGTTATTGTTGCCATATGTCAGCCGGCCTCCTCTTCCATCTTAATAGCCTTGACCTTATCAGGGCATTCTTCGGCGCATATGCCGCAGCCCTTGCAGTGTTCCATATCAAACCCTATCATCTTGCCATCTTCCACTATGACGGCAGAATCCGGACACATATCTTCCACTATGACGGCAGAATCCGGACACATGACCCAGCAGATAAGGCAATTCGTGCATTTCCCTTTATCAAGCACAGGCCTTAGCTTTCTCCACCCGCCTGTCACATATTCATGGGCTGTTCCGCCCTTTGTTATAACTCCCCCGATGGGAAGGTTTTTTTTCTCTGACATATTTACCCCGTTAGAAATCTATATTTCGAAGCCAGTTGCTTTGTTGTTCTTTGTCGCCTTCGTGAAAGGAATTTCTAACGGGGTTCATTCCCCTTTAACCTCGTTATACCCTCTTGTCATAGCAGTAATATTCCCCTCTACAACCTTTGCGCTGAATTTCTTTGAGTAGTTATCTTTAAAATTATCCATGAGCGCAGCAAGCGTAACAACGTCGGTTGCCTTTGCCAATGCGCCAAGCATTGGCGTATTGGGCACATTCCTGCTGATAGCCTCAAGAGATATTTTTGAGGCATCCAGTGTATAAACCAAGGTCTTTTTACTCTTGAGCTTTAGCTCGTTGCGCATATCAGCAGGGCTCTTCGTTGTATTTACGATAAAAACAGCATCCTCCGGCGCGCCCTCTGTCACATTCACAGTGGCAATCAAGGTTGGGTCGGCTATAAGAATATACTTGGGATCAGTCACCTGACAATGCAGTCTTATTGGTTCATCCGAAACCCTGTTGTATGCCTTTACAGGCGCGCCCATCCTTTCGGGACCGAATTCAGGAAAGGCCTGGACATATTTGCCTGACCTTAAACATGCCTCTCCAATCATCTTGGCGGCAGTCACAATCCCCTGTTGAGCCCTGCCGTGCCATCGTATTTCAATGTAAGCCATGCTGCCTCCAAATTTACATCTCCCGTCTTCCTTCTATCGCCCTTACAAGCGTTGCTCCGTCTATATACTCAAGGTCGCTTCCAACAGGAACGCCGGTTGCAATCCTGGTAATTCTTATTCCGGTTGGTTTCAACAATCTGGTTATATAAAGGGCTGTCGCTTCCCCATCTATATCAGAATTAGTCGCCAAAATTATTTCTTTTATCACACCTTTCCCTGCCCTGTCCAGCAATCCATTTACCTTTATATCATCCGGCCCTATGCCCTTAAGCGGAGAAAGCGCGCCGTGCAGTATATGATATTTGCCCTTAAACCCGCCCATCTTCTCAATAGCCGCCATATCCTTTACATCTTCCACTACGCAGATTACATCGTCTCTTCTGGAACTGTCGCTGCATATCGCGCATGGGTTTTTATCAGAGAGACTGTGGCAGCTTGAGCACAGCATTATCTTCTCTTTCACATCAACAAGACTTTTTGCAAGACTCTCAGCGTACTCCTTTTTGGCATTAAGCACATAAAAGGCGAAGCGGGAAGCGGTTTTTTCCCCTACGCCCGGAAGCCTTGAAAATTCCTTTATCAGCCTGGTTATCGGCTCAGCATAATAAGTCATAATGAAATAAAATTAGGAATTAGGAATTACGAATTATGAATTTTTAAACTCTTAAATGCTCTTTCCTCATTCCTAATTCATAATTCTTAATTGTATTTAAAACAGCCCCGGAATATTCAAACCTGCCGTAACCTTACCCATCTCTTCGGACGTCATTTCCTGAGATCTCTTCACCGCCCCGTTTACCGCCGCTGCAATCAAATCCTGAAGCATTTCCACATCATTTGGGTTTACCACAGAAGGGTCTATTTTTATGGATACCAGTTCTTGCCTTCCATTTATTGAGACGCTCACCATGCCGCCGCCGGACGAAAATTCTACTGTTTTGTTTGCAAGCTCTTTTTGAACTTCGGCCATTTTTTCCTGCATCGCCTTGGCCTGCTTTAAGATATTTCCCATTCCTTTATACATTTACCCTCCTGCGGTCTTCAGCTATTCTCCCTCCAAAAACCTTAACAGCTTCCTTGATTATCTTATCATCTTCTTTTTGTTTTAAAGAAGAGCCGGCGCTGTCATCTGCCTTTATATCAACTGTCATTCCCTTGCCAAAAAAATCATTACAAAGTTGCTCCATGACTTTTTTGTTTTCAGAAAGATATGCAAAATAAGGTCCGTTTTTTACGCTTATAGAAATAACTCCGCCATCCATGGAAACAAGGTTTGCTATTTCTAAATGCGAAGCCAGCGGCGGTTTTTCCTTTTTTATAAAATTCAGGAGGCTTGACCATTGTTCACTGCCCCTGCTTACTACCGCTGGGGCAAGCTCTGCAGGGGCAGGCCTGACTTCAGATTTACCGCTTCCCTGTTTGTCCAAACTCTCCAGTATGGCGCTTATTGACTGAAGATTTTCAAGATGGGCAATCTTAAGGATGGCCATCTCCAATGCATATCGCGGAGACGGAGATCTGGAAATATCCTCATATCCCTTACTCAGAAGCGTAAACACCAAGTGGAGGTCTAAAAGGCCGACCTTATTCGCCAATCTTTTCAAATCCTCAATCTCGCTATCCGGCAGGTCAAGAACACCCCTTGGCTCTTTCACCGTCTTTGCAATTACCATGTCCCTTATATGCTCTAAAAAATCCTGGCAAAACTTCTTTAAATCATAACCGAAATTATAGACCTTTTCAATAAGTTTTAAGCACTCCTGGCCATTTTTATCAATCGCTGCCTCGCTTAATTGAAAAAGGAGCGCCCTGTCCATAAGCCCCAGGGCCTCCACAACATCAGTTTCCTTTACATCATTGCCGGCAAACGCTATTACCTGATCCAGCAGACTGTGGGCGTCTCTCATGCTGCCATCCACCTCTCTTGCTATGAGATAGATGCTTTTCTCAGTAAGGCTTATCCCCTCCGCTTCTGCAACAACCTTAAGATGATTCTGTATTTCCTTCAATGATATTCGTTTAAAATCAAACCGCTGACATCGTGAAAGAATGGTGGCCGGTATCTTATGAGATTCTGTTGTTGCAAAAATAAAGATTGCATGAGCTGGCGGCTCTTCCAATGTTTTTAATAATGCATTGAATGCCTGATTGGAAAGCATGTGGACTTCGTCTATTATATAGACTCTGTACCTGCCGTGTGATGGAAGATACTTAATGTTTTCGCGAATTTCCCGGACATTGTCAACGCTGGTGTTTGATGCCCCGTCTATCTCAATAACATCCACTGAAATATTGCCGGTTATTTCTTTGCAAGACTGGCATTCGTTGCACGGCGATGGAGTCGGGCCTTTTGCGCAGTTCAGGGCCTTTGCCAAAATTCTGGCTATGGTTGTCTTGCCTACGCCCCTTGGGCCGGAAAAAATATAGGCATGGGCAATCTTTTTGCCGGCAATGGCATTCTTTAAGGTTGTTGTAACATGCCCCTGGCCTATAACGTTTTCAAAAACAGTCGGCCGCCATTTTCTTGCTAACACTAGATATGACATAATTGATGAATTAATAATTACGAATTAGGAATGAGAAAATTAAATACAATTCGTAATTTTTAATTTTTAATTCGTAATTGTAGTTTATGGTTACTACTGATAGCTAGGCGCCCCTGCGGCACATAGAATATGTTACTACCGTTGCTTCCTTCCGGACCTGGCGGGGTTTGCAACTTTCTATTGCGCAAGACCCAGCTATCAATACTAACCACAACAACTACAGTTCGGCGTTAGGAGTTCGTAGTTCAGAGTAAAAACCTCTTACTTTTGCGCTTTTTTGTTTTTCTACTCCAAACTCACAACTCCAAACTCACAAGGACTCTCTGAAAAACAGTCATATTCCTTCTAGTTAATATTACAGACCTAAAAATTCATTCAAAAACCTTGATAGAATGCTATTTCTTTAAACTGCTCATTCATCTTTCCTTCATCCTTCCTTATCTTTTCACCTTTTT
>JACRNK010000237.1 GCA_016234985.1 Deltaproteobacteria bacterium | reverse complement strand
CTGAGCTGACCAGAGACCTTCTTCAATCAGAGGAGGCATTTCTTGAAGTCTTTTGTAGAAGGTGGAGGGTTTATTGTAAATGGGAAATCTCTCTGCGACTTGCAATGCCTCTGCCGAGACATCTTCAGTAAGCAATTCCAGAAGTGTCTCAGGCTTATGGAATGAAAATACATTGCGTGACCTCGGCTCAGGGTCTAATCCGTTTGTGAAACGCGTTTCAACACCGGTAGACTGATAACAAAACGGCAATGGCCGATACCATGCAGGAAGGTCATCAGGCAGCCCGTGTTTATATTTATCAGACTGAATCTCCACACCGGTTAGTGTTGCCCCTGCTTTCTTGGCTTCTATAACACCAGCCGCCCTACCGTCTACATAAAAGATATAGTCTGCAAAACCATGGCCGGATTTCAGGGGAAAGTTTCTTATGACAACGCCGCAATGGGCATGGATGTTTGCGTCGTTGAGATTGCAGACATGCCAGCCTGCCTTTTCAAGAAGGCTGTCAATGACTTCGCGCGCCTTGTCTTCAGGTGTTATAGGCATTTTATTTTTTTATCACAATTGTTGAATTTTATCAGCATTTTCATAACAACCCTGCCGCCCCCACATCCTGCCATGTCCCGCTCACAGTCTTCCAGTCTCTGCCTTCTTTCTTGAATATCATCTCAAACCTGTAGCCTGCGGCAGATTCAGGGATTATATCGCTGATACTCTTAACCTCTTTGCCTCTGACAAGAATAACATTTGCCCTTACAAGGGCTGTGTCGCCCTTTATCTCCACATCCACGTTTCTCACAAATATAGAAACAGTCTCTGCCCTGATAAAGTGATACGCAAGAATTCTTCTAACCGCATCATAATCGTTTCCATCTGCGTCTTTATATGATTTAGAAATGTGCTTCCGTATCTCGCCAATATCCTTTTTCTGCGCAGCCTCTGCCGTTTCATTGACTATGGCTTTAAGTTTATCCTCTTCCGAAATTTGTTTTGCGCAGGCAGAAAGGATAAGGAAAACTAAAATAAGAAATACGGAACAGGAAGTGGGGAGAGAAAATGATATTCCTTTAGTCGGAGACAGAATTTTCAGGACATTGGCTTTCTGCGGCACTATCCCTCCTTATCCTTGCGCCTATAAACTGGCCTGCAGATAGTGAAAGGAATGATATCGTATCCAAGGCCAAAAAATCTTCGCAAGATAATGTTGGCAAGTATGGGAATATACAGGCACCTTGCCCACGGCCGTGAAAACCGCAAGAATCTCTTCCTGTAAAAACCAATGGGAATGTTGCCGGCAAAAATCAGCGATAGAAAAGCAAATAATGCCCCGTAATAATGAGCGCTCATAAAACTATGCAATTTGTTCCTCCTTTTAACAGGCTATCCAAAAAACACCTCTGCCACTTTATATATATCCATGTCCACTGTCTTTGTCTGTTTGACGCCTTCCTCTAAAGGAATGGCGACAATCTTATTTCCCTGAAGCGCAACCATCATGCCGAATTTGCCTTCGTTTATAAGCTCCACTGCCCTGACACCGTATCTTGTTGCCAAAATCCTGTCGTATGCTGTCGGACTGCCTCCCCTCTGGAGATGCCCCAATACAACATGCCGGGACTCAACACCGGTTTTCTTTTCAACTTCTTTTGCAAGAAATTCTCCTATGCCGCCGAGCAAGACATGGCCGAAGGCGTCCTTTTTTACATCCTTTGTTATATATCCCTCAACCCCTTTTGGAACAGCGCCTTCTGCCACAACTATTATGCTGAATCCTCTGCCTGATTCCGCCCTCTTCTTAACGATATTGCATACCTCCTCCATATCAAACGGCTTCTCTGGAATAAGTATAAGGTCTGCGCCGCCTGCCAGTCCGCCGTAAGTGGCAATCCATCCTGCGTGTCTTCCCATTACTTCCACTATCATTGCCCTGTGGTGCGCCTCTGTGGTTGTATGAAGCCTGTCCAATGCCTCTGTTACGATGCTTATTGCTGTATCAAAGCCGAAGGTAAAATCAGTGCCTGAAAGATCGTTATCTATAGTCTTGGGAACTCCTATGGTCTTTATCCCCTGTTTAAACAACTTTGCGGCAACGCCAAGCGTATCGTCTCCGCCAACACCTATCAAAACATCAAGGCCAAGTTTCTTTATATTGCCGACAACTTTCTCCGCTGCGTCAGGAGACTTGAACGGATTTGTCCTTGATGTTCCGAGTATTGTCCCGCCTCTCGGAAGGATTCCAGATACGGCCTTTGCATCCAATGGAATGGCCTCGCCTTCAACCAGCCCTTTCCATCCGTCTTTTATGCCAAGCACATCATATCTATAATGGCTAGCCTTTCTTACCACCGCCCTTATAACTGCATTAAGTCCGGGGCAGTCGCCGCCGCCTGTAAGGATTCCTATTTTCATAGACGCCTCCTGTTTTATCAAAACCCCAACTCATTCAACAACTCATCGGTCTTATTTGTCAAAGGCAGATATACCTTGAATATGCTTCCCTTGCCGGCCTCGCTTTCCACCTCTATCCTTCCTTCATGCGCGTCAACAATCTCTTTGCAGATGCTGAGTCCCAGCCCCACGCCCCCCTCGCCGCTTGTCCTGGCTTTGTCCACCCTGTAAAAGCGGTCAAAGATATACGGAATATCTTCCTTTGCAATGCCAAGACCCGTATCCAGCACAGTAATTATAGCCCAATTATTCTCCTGTTCAAGGGAGATTTCTATTCTGCCGCCTTTTATCGTATATTTAATGGCATTGTCTATGAGATTAAATATAAGCTGCCCGACCCTTAACATGTCTCCGATTATCACGACCTTTCCACTCTTAATTATTTTCATTTCAACGCCTTTATATCTTGCCAGAGGCATTGTTTGATTAAATCTCTCCTCTATAATCTCATCCAGCCTGATTTTATCCTTAGGAAGTTTTATTCTGCTGTCAATCCTCGCAAGATTAAGAAGGCTTTTCACAATTGCGCTCATCTTGTCTATCTCTTCAAGACTGCTCTTGACAGCCTCCCTGAAGCCTTCCACTGTTTTTTCAGTTTTGAGCGTTATTTCCATTTCACCCTTTAAGACTGTAAGCGGCGTTTT
>JACRNK010000231.1 GCA_016234985.1 Deltaproteobacteria bacterium | reverse complement strand
GTCCTTTAACTTGCCGCTTCTTAATCTGTAAAGATCAACCTTTGCCCTTGCCGCAAGCAGCCTCTGCATAAGCTGCTCCTTGCTCATTTCGAGCGAAAAAATCACTTCAGGGCTCCCTGCCTCCGCCGCATTTTGAGCAATATTCAGACAAAATGCCGTTTTGCCCATGCTCGGCCTTCCGGCAATAATAATAAGATCTGAAGGTTGAAGTCCTGATGTAAGCTCGTCAAGCTTATCAAAGCCGGTCGGCACGCCTGTAACATGGCCGTCTTTTTTAGAAAGGTTTTCAATGAGCTTAAAGGTATGCGAAGTCAAATCCTTGATAGGATAAACAGACTGTTTTGTCTTATCCTGCGCCACATCAAATATTATCTTTTCAGCGTCGTCAACAAGGTCGTCTATTTTTTCCCTGCCGTTGTAGCACCTTGTTACTATCTCTGTGGATGAATTTATGAGCTTTCTCAGTAAGGCCTTTTCCCTCACTATTTTTGCATAGTAAATTATATTCGCGGCGGTTGGCGTTGATTCCACCAGCGCGGCCAGATATGAGACGCCTCCTACGGACTCAAGCGCGCCCATATTTTTAAGTACAGCCGGCAGGGTTACAAGGTCTACGGGCTCATTCTCTTTATCCTTGAGAGAACGGATGGCCTTGAATATTTTTCTGTGGGCATCCCTGTAAAAGTCCTCTCCGCTCGAATCCAATATGCCGGCAATCTTATCAATGGCGTCGTTTTCCATAAGAATGGCTCCGAGGACAGACTGCTCTGCTTCTATGTTTTGCGGGGGAAGCTTGTGAAGGGATATATCTTGCGCCTGAATTGCCATAAATTAGAGGCTATAGGCGAGAGGCCATGGGCTATGGGGATGTTTACTATAATACCTATTGCCCATTGCCGACAGCCTCTCGCCTGTAGGATATTTATTATTCTTTTACAACCAAAACCTTGAGGTTTGCTGTAACCTCTGTATGAAGCTTTACCGGGACGGTAAAAACACCGAGGGCTTTAATAGGCTCTTCCAGATGAATCTTTTTGCGGTCTATGCCGATGCCGTTTTGTTTAAGGCCTTCCTCAATATCTAGCGATGTAACAGAACCAAACATCCTGTCTTCTTCGCCGGCCTTTCTTGCAAAGCTTAAAGATAATTTTTCTATCTCCTGAGCCAATTTTTGAGCTTCTTCCTTCTGCTTTTCCGCCTTTTTTTGCCATATCTTCAACTCTTTTTCAAGGAGTTTAAGGTTTTTTGCCGTGGCCTCGATTCCAATCCCGTGAGGGATTAAATAATTTCTTGCATGACCGTCAGCAACTCTGACGACGTTTCCCATTTTACCAAGGGAAGGAGTGTCTTTCTTTAATATGAGTTCCATTGTTTTAATGCCTCCTTATGATGCTTCGGAATGTGTCCTATGACACCGCTGTTGTAAAAGGAAGGAATGACAGTATCCTTGCCCTTTTAATGGCCGTTGCCACCTCTCTTTGATGTTTGGCGCAGTTTCCGGTAATCCGTCTGGGTGTAATCTTTCCACGCTCGCTTACAAATTGCTTAAGGACTCTGAAATCCTTATAATCCGCTTTCATATTTTTATCGGCGCAAAAGCGGCAAACCTTTTTCTTTTGAAAGGAACGTTTGCCTCCAAACTGCTGGCGGCCTTGAGGCGCAGACCCTGGTTTACTCCTGTTTTCACTCATGGGTTCACCTCCTTGGATTCTTTTGCTTCTCCCTGTTTAATGCCTGCAGGGACATTCTTTTTCTTTTTAGCTTTTTTAATAACAGGCTTTGTTTCTATTTTTTTAACTGTCTGATAACGGATAACATCCTCATTCAGCCTCAATATCCGCTCAACCTCCTTAGAGGCTGCAGGGCTGGAAGATATATTCGCAAAAACATAATGGCCGTCCGCATGTTTCCTGATTGGATACGCCATCCTCCTCTTGCCCCACTCTTCGATCTTGACGACCTGGCCATTCAGGCCCTCTACAGTCTCCTTTACCTTCTGGATGATACCCTTTATGACATCATCCCCTGCGTCCGGTCTTGTAATAAAGACCACTTCATAATTATTGCTCATCTATGTTGCCTCCTTATGGATTCCTATTCACGACATTTAGCCATGAATTAGGTTAGCCCCTGAATAAACTCCACAGGGGCAAGGATT
>JACRNK010000233.1 GCA_016234985.1 Deltaproteobacteria bacterium | reverse complement strand
GTCCAAAATGTAAATATAGATTGGGAAGAGTATAAGGGCGAATTCAAAAATTTTACGGTGATACAGGGAGTTATAGATGAAAAAAACAGGCTATAGGCTATGGGCTATAGGCAACAGGAAAATATTTTCTTATTTCACCTATTGCCTTCTGCCTATTGCCCCTTGCCTGCTTTTGATAGGCTGCGCCTCTCCTAAAGGCCCTGTTGTTCTAACGCCGCTGCCAACCCCATTGCCCGGATACACTGTTTCGGAGCAAAAGATTGTCTTCAGCAACAATGATGTAAAAATTGGCATCTTGCCGCTCAATTCGTCGGAAGCAAAAAAAATACTTTCAAGCAAAGACGCAAGCAATCCATTGGCAGAGGCATTGGCTCAACCGAAATATCTTGCGTTTTTACTTGACATAGAAAACTCTTCAAAGGCAAAGGTGCTGTATAATCCCGTGCTCACAACATTATTTGACAACGATATGGGCGTCCACAAACCATTGGATTATACGGATTTATATACCCTTGTCGGAAATTCACCTCATCCTGAGGCTGTCCTCAACGTCATAAAAGATATAATTTATGACCTTGATATTACCATTGGCCCCGGTCAGCGCACATCGCGGCTCTTGATATTTTCCGGTATTGAGCACGAAACCAGCGAGGTAGCGATAACCATGAAAGAGATTTACATAGGCACATCAACCATAGCAGTATCGTTTGGTTTTAAAATAGAGGAGAAAAAAGAGGCAGGCAAATAAAAATAGTTGACTGATTGCCGGCGGCTGAAGATTTTACGGCATCTTCTCTTTCACTTTATCCTTTGCCTTTTCCAATACCTTATCGGTAGTGTCTTGCACATTTTTTTCGTATTGTTTAAGCCCTTTTCCTGCCTCCTCTGTTTTCTTGCCGAACGCCTGAAGATAACCGGCGCCTCCAAAGTAGATGAACAGATACAGAAATATAATGCCAATCAATATGCCGAGAAATACTTGAAATATCTTTTTTATCATTTTATCTCCTTCATTTTAATGGCTTCCTTATAAACCTCTCTTTTCGGGATGCCGGTTTTTTCCGCAATTATTCTGGCTATCTCTTTCAAAGGCAAGTCTGTCTCTCTTTGAAGGTTTTTTATTTCGTCAATCAATGAAATCTCTTGTTTGACCTCAACTGATTTGGGATTAAGAAGAATTGTAATCTCCCCCTTTATCTCCCTGCCGTTCAACCCAGCCAATACCTTGCTTGCCTTTCCCGTGATAATCTCCTCATGCAGCTTTGTCATCTCCCTTGCAATTACCACATCAACATCGCCCAATATATCATAAACATCTTTAATCGCTGCCAGAAGCCTTTTTGGAGATTCATAAAACACAATGGTTTTTTTACTCTCTTTAAGGCCAAAAAGAAATTTCTTTCTTTCCCCTTGCTTTGACGGAATAAAGCCTTCAAAACAAAAACTATCCGTAGGAAGGCCTGAAATACTCAATGCAGAGATAATCGCAGAGGCCCCGGGAATGGAAACCACAGGGATAGAACTTTCTATTGCCATCTTCACTAATCTATACCCTGGGTCGGATATGCCTGGTGTGCCTGCGTCCGACACAAGCGCAATATCCTTTCCCATATTAAGCTGCGATATGAGCCACCCTGCCTTCTCAATTTCATTATGCTCAAAGTAGCTTGTGAGCTGCGTGTTTATGCCATAGCGCTGAAGAAGTTTCTTCGTATGTCTCGTATCCTCTGCGGCAATAACATTAACCTCTTTCAAAACCCTGAGCGCCCTTAAAGTTATATCCTCAAGATTTCCTATCGGCGTGGCAACGATATATAGGGTTTTCACCAGACTATCCTTTCCTCTCAAACGAATATGCAGCCAGGATAATCATTATAACCGAAAATGCGGACAACAAGCCTATATCAAGGAGCAATGGAAATTCCGCCCCAAGCATGCCGCTGCTTTCAAACAATATATGCTTAAAGGCATCCACGCCGTATGAGAGCGGATTTATAAACGTAACATACTGAAGGACTTGCGGCAGTTTATTCATGGGATAAAGCGCGCCGCTCAAAAAGAACATGGGCAGCACTATAAAGTTCATTATAACATTAAAGCCTTCAAGGGATGTCAAAAACGACGCGATAAAAAGGCCCATTGCAGTTATGGCAAGGCTCAAAAGGGCAATCATAATAATCATGGCCAGAAAACCTGCAATTGTCATCTTCATGCCCAAAAGAGGCGAAATTACCAACAGCACCATGCCCTGAAACACAGAGAGGGCTGTGCCGCTTAATAGTTTGCCAATCACAATGGTAGTCCGCGATATGGGCGCGACAAGCATCTCCCTTAAAAATCCGAACTCCCTGTCCCACACAACGGACATGGTGGAGAATACCGAACTGAAAAGGATTGTCATGCCGATAATTCCGGGAAGCAGGAATTGTTTATAGCTTATGCTCGTAGATGCTATATTCACCATCTGGCTGAAACCTGCCCCTACTATAAACAACCACAGAAGCGGACGGGATATGGTGACAAGCATCCTCCCGCGCTGGCGGAAAAACCGCTTAAACTCCCTGACAACTATTACATAGATTGCCTTGTAGGAAAACACCTTATCCCCTCTTCCTTCTCATTTTTAACAGTTCGCCGGGTTTATTGCCGTTTTCTTCCCGTATCTCTCTGCCAGTCAGGTGTATGAATACATCGTCAAGCGTAGGCTTTTTCAGATTGACCGAAACAATCGCTGTTTTCAGCCCTTCAAATATCTTTGGAATAAATTTATCTCCTGATTCCACATTAAAGGAGATGCTGTCGTGTAGTTTTGCAGCCTTTATGCCGAATGTCTCTTTTAACTCGGATATGGCGCTGCTGTCGTCCGCTGTTTTCAGATAAACAGTATCGCCCCGTATCATTTTTTTCAATTCTTCCGGCGTGCCGTTCGTCAAGAAATAAGACCTTCGGATGGTGCAAAAGTCCCCTTGCGATTTCAAGCCGCCTCTTCATGCCGCCTGAAAATCTTCGGACAAGGTCGTCTTTTCTGTCGTAAAGGCCGACTACATTTAATATGGCCTCTATCCTTTCTTCGGTTTCTCCTTTGTTCATGTTGTAGAGGTAGCAGTGAAATTTCAGATTTTCGTATGCTGTCAAATCATTATCCAAAGTAATATCCTGAAACACAAGGCCGATGGATGAACGGACTTTATGGGCGTGCTTAAGGCAGTCATGGCCGTTTACCTCTGCCGTTCCTGATGTCGGGGAAAGGAGGGTGCAGAGGATGTTTATTGTTGTGGTCTTGCCAGCGCCGTTCGGCCCCAAAAATCCAAACGACTCCCCTTGCTTCACCTCAAAGGATATGCCGTTTACGGCTGTAAGACCGTTATATTTTTTGACAAGGTCTGTAACTTGTATGATGGACATATGATTTAGCAATAATCCGTTTAATCCGTCTTTCCATCTCTTGCCGCAAGGGCAGAATGGTTTTTAATATCTGCCCCATAGGTTGACGCAATCGCGCATAAAGAACCTTGTCCCTTTTTCTGTCTTCCAATATTGCAACAGCCTTCTTGTCACAGTAAAATGTCACAGCATGTCGCAGTAGCTTGTCACACTATGACATAGTGCCTTGTTGGGTCTGTTTTGCTCTTAGCCACTGCTTTAATGATACCTCTTTCTATCATATCTTCTAAATCTCTTTGAGCGGTACGGCGTATACATGAAACCACAGCCTGATATTCACCTACAGAAATCGCTCCCGTTCTTAACACATATTTAATCGCCTTTTCCTGACGGGCATTTAAGCCAAATTTTTTAATCTTTTGTAGCATCGCATCTTGTTTTATTATTTGCTCTCCCTTTTCCTTTATTTCCTTCATCTGCAGCCGCAAACCTGTTATGAAATATTCAAGCCAACCGGTCATATCCATAGCGTGGTTTCTGACTGATTGAATGGCTTTATAGTAAGCCGGCCTATCTTTGTCATAATACTCAGAGATGGTAAATAGCCGTTTGAAATCATAACCCGTCTTATAAAGAATCAACGTGGATAAAAGTCGTGCTGTTCTCCCATTGCCATCTATAAACGGATGAATATGAACGAACTGAAATTGAGCGATTCCTGCGATAAGAACAGGCGACAGGTCTTCGGCTTTATTGAGCCAATCCACAAACTCCCGCATGAGATGCGGCACTTCAATCGGTGTGGGTGGGGTATAAATAATTTCCCGGGTCAGTGAATTAACAACATAATTTTGAATCTTGCGATAATTGCCGGGGTCTGCTTTATCACCGCGAACGTTTTTAACCGTAACTTTATGAAGCTCTCTGATAATTCCTTCCGTAATCGGGTCTTCCTTTCCAAGATATCTTGAGATGAAATCCATCGCCTTTTTATAATTCAAAAGCTCCTTTTCATCGTCACGATTAATGCCCTTAAGCTTTTTGCCTTCAAGAATGTTTTGCGCCTGTTCAAGACTTAAGGCAGTGCCTTCAATGTGCGTTGAATGATGCGATTCAAGGATAAGCGCCTTTTTCTGCATATCTGCAATCCAGTCGTCCTTGAGTTTGACAGCATCAAGAAATCCGCGCACGCGCTCTATTTCAACAAGAGCCTTGTTGATTTTCGGTATTATGGTGAATTTTGGATTAAATGGCATTATTAGCCTCTCTACTATCCCCTTCCAGCACCGCCTGCTGTGAGAGCGGAATGGGGTTTAAATGTCTGCCGTATAGGTTGACACAATCGCATTTAAAGAGAACCGTGCCGTTTATGCCTGTTTATCGTATTTATCGTTTAGTGATTACCCTCTTTATTACCCTCTTTTAGAGGTATTACCTTTTTTCTTCCATAATGCACCAGGACCCCGCCCGATACATTCAATCTTGCCTTCTTTCTGCATAGATTTAAGAACTGTTCGTATCATATCCCGGCTGACAGCAGGACACATCTTTTCTATATCCGCAACAGTAAAATTCCTCTCAATAGCATAAACAGCGTGATGCACCATCTCTGTTTTAGAGCCGCGCCGGCTTACGGTAGCGCCGGCTCTTTCTTCAAACTCCTTATATGCAGTTTTAAGAACGAAGAGCACAAAATTCAGATATGGCCAAGGATCATGTTTGCCCTCGTGCCAGCCTTTGGAGCTTTCTTCAAGTGTTTCATAATACCGCTGTTTATTCTCCTCAATAATGCGCTCAAGGCTGACATACCTGCCTACCTCATACCCCAGATGATAGCACTGCAAAAGCATAAGCAGACGTGATACCCTTCCGTTGCCGTCGCGGAACGGATGCACACATAAAAAATCCAGATTAAACGCCGCCATAGCTATTAAAGGATGCATCCATCTTTCTTTAATGCACTCCTGCCACGCCTTTATCAGCAGCTTCATATATCGCGGGGTTTCACTCGCAGAAACAGTTTTAAAGCGGATACGCACTCTCCCATCAGGATACCGTTCTATAATGTCGCTATCTCTGCTTTTATACTCCCCTGCATCACCTATGCCGCCTCTTGCTAATCTGTGGAGTTCACAAATAGCCTCCTCTGATACATCAAGAGAGTGGGATTTAGTATGGATAAGCTCAAGAGCCTTGCGATAACCGCGCACCTCTTCTTCGTCCCTGTCCCGCAAATGCGCCCTGCCAAATACCACTTCCTTTACCCTTGCAGGGTCAACATTAACGCCTTCAATCCTGTTGGATGATACTGCGCTCTCAATAATGGCATGTTCTTTCAGAGCCTTCAGTTTCTGCGGCGCCTGTCGCTCATAAAGTTTCTGCTTGCCAAGATACTCTCCTAAATCGGCAAGATGCCATGCTGTAATCTTAGGGATAGCCCGCTCTGCTGCTTCAAAAAATAAAAGTGTTTTCACAGTTTATTCCCCTTATCCCCATATTTCCACGATAATCTTTTCAAGCCGCCTTTCCGCCGCCTGCCGCAAGAATAGAATGGTTTTTAATGCCTGCCCCATAGGTTGACACAATCGCATTTAAAGAGAATCGTTTATCCCGCTATCTTTTAAGACGCCATCCTCCTCTTTGCTTTTGATTCATTTTATCCCTTACCAAGCCTTCTCTTCCATACGCTGATTAAAGGCTGCCAGTCAAGATTGTCTGCCATTGAAAGGGCAGCAAGATATTCTCTCCTTCCCTGCCTGTCCTTTTCATCAGGAACCAACTGCACAGGCGGCAAGTTAAGTCTATAAAGAAGCGCAAACAGAAGCATCCTTGCAACCCTGCCGTTAAAATCAAGAAAGGGATGAATGTTTAAGAAACGCCCTTCGGCAAAAGCAAGGGTTTCAATAAGAATATCGCTGACAGGAGGCTTTGGGCCAACAAGCGACAATCTATATTCCAAATCCTTGCAGTATTGTTTTATCAGGACAGGAACCTCAAAATAGTGAGGAGGATTATATTTGCCAACAACGACATCCCTATCCCTGTATCTGCCTGCCCATGACGGGAAAAGCCCTCCAAAGGCATCTTTATGAAGTTTGCAGATAATTTCAGGGGTTACTGTTAATTCAGTTGGTTTGCAATCAATGATTTTTGCCATAACCCGCTCCACACCTTTTGCAAGATATGGAGCAAGTTCAGCATAAGATTTAATGCCAAGGCTGGATTCTAATAAGCGTGTGGTTGAAGAGTACTCTTCAGTGTCTTCAGATACTCTTTCAACATTTTCAGGCTTACCTTTTCTCCTTCGAATGCCATAGAGGAACTGACCTGTTCTGGAATGCTTTCCAGATACCTTTTTTTTCTTTCTTCCGGCGTTAAGGTCGTTCTCCAATGCTCCACCATGTTTTTTTGAGTTCTTTGTTTTTTCATCTGATTTCCCTTTTTGATTACCTTTGCTGAAGTTTACCATATAATCCTTATAAAATACAACCGCCGCTAATCCATCTTTCCGTTGCCTGCCGCAAGGGCAAAATGGTTTTCAAACGGGGGGTGACCCCATTTTTTTAACCCTCTTACCTCACCACCTCAAATAAATTCTTCGGGTCATCTAAAACCTTAAATTCCCAAGTTCCAAAACTTCCATTTGCATTCACAGCATTAACCCATTCTTTCGCTGCCTGCCATTTTGCTTTATCTTGTTCTATTGTTTGTCCTTTTATCTCAAGGATTAAATACCTATTATTTTCAAATTTTATGATGTAATCGGGATAATATGTTTTAATCTGCCCCTGCCAGAGATAAAATATCTCAAAACCAATATGGTCATTTTTTACCCATGAAATCAAACCGGGAATCCTGTTCCGCTCAAACTCTAAACCTACTTTTTCCCATCCACTGTCAATTACTATATGGCTTATCTGGCTCTTTTTCACTGGTTGCGTTGGTTTGCTTGTCCACCATGTCATTGCTGTAGCAGTGCTTCTTACAGGTCTTTCGGGGTCTAAAATAAGGGTAGGGGCTTCTTTGCTTGAACTTCGGATAAAATTACCGATATGATTGACAATCTTTTGTGAGTTAATGGCAATAACAATATTTTTTAACTTCTCTGTTCCCGCAAATATGGGAACTTTTATATCAAGTTTGCTTGAAATTAAAAACTCATCATAAATCTGCATCAACTGGCTGATATGGCTTCCCGGGTCGCCTTCCCAATTTTTGCCAAACTGTTCATGAAGCCTCACCGCAGATTGAAGTTTTATCTTCTGCAAGCGATGTTCTTCTGCAAGCCTGTCCAAATCAATCTCAGTAAGCTGGTCAAATTTCGGCTTGCCGTCTATGACAGGCGCAACCTCTACAATAGTAGGGGCATCTTCAGGAGAAAGCGTAAGTTTTTCTAATCTCTCCCAATCTAAATCCAAAAAATAATTTAGTTTGTATTCCACACGCAAAACATGAGGCCATTCTATTTTTAAGTCTTTTCTTTCTTGTATAGGCTCAATTTTTGTTTTTGGCTTTTCTGTCCTTGTAGTCCCTTCTTCTTGTTCAACAGGCAAAAAGGTAAACGGCACGCCAAAAACTGTTACATATTCGGGGTCGTATCGCCCATTTGCATTGACATCATAACAAATTCTACGCAAGCCTCTGCCAATAACCTGCTCGCAAAGCAGTTGGCTCGTAAAGGCGCGAAGCCCAAGAATATGTGTAACTGTTCTTGCATCCCATCCCTCTGACAGCATGTTAACGCCTATAACACACTGAACGGATTCGCCCGGTTTGTCTTTCTTGCCAACGGTATTAAACTTGTCCCGCTCCATTTTGACTAACTCTTGTTTTGATTTATCCAATTTTTCTTCTTCATCCGCCTCTATTTTATCCAACGCATCTTGGTCAATCCTGATAAGCCCTTTTTTATCTCCCAGTTCTTCTACGGCAAAGTAGCCGTTGACGAATGAATATTCCAGCCGAGCCGCTGTCTCTGTCCGATTGCAAATCATTATCATTACAGGCGGGGTTTCTCTTGGCGGGTTTTGTCTTTCCCATTTCTCTTTTTCTTTTAACCAGTCGCCGCCCAAGATATTAACCGCATTTTTCACAAGGTCAGGCAATCCTTCATGGGGTTCTGCCCTGCGGTTTAAATCCTCTTTTACTTCAGGATAAATATGAAACATTTTTGATTTAAAATCTGCGCCAATGGCTGAATCATCCCTCACTGCCACCTTTGGTGTCTTGACAAGTCCGCTTTCAATAGCATCATTAAGCCCAAAATCACTGACTATCCATGTAAATAACTGCTCTCCCTGATTCAATTTTCCAGTTGGCTTAAAAGGCGTTGCAGTAAGGTCGTATGCCTTTAAAATGCCACGGGCATTATGTATCCTATCTATGCCGCTTATCCAGATTGTTGCCTTTTCCTTTTCTGATTTTTCCTCATCCTGAGAGGGGCGATGGCAATGATGAGCCTCGTCATTTATTATCAGGATATTATTTGCATTGCCAAAATCAGATAAAACCCTTCTAACAAAAGCCTCATCGCTTTCAGGACCTTTCTTTACAACCTTTGGCCCATAATTTTCATTTATTGGGGCAAGGTTATGCCAATTAGTAACAGCAATCTTTACCTGTAACAAATCCTGCCACATTGCTGAATCAACCAGAATAAAACTTTGATAAAAGTTGTCTTTGTTTTCAGGCAGAAGAACCTGCAACCTGTCTTTAACAGTAAGCCCCGGGGCAACTACTAAAATATTTTTTGAAAACCTTAGGTCTTTAGGATTGGCTATTTTATTCAAAGCCTGCCACGCAATAAGCATTGCCATAACAACGGTCTTGCCTGTGCCTGTCGCTAACTTCAAACATTCCCTTTGCCACCGGCTTCCGTCATTCACAATATCTATGCCCTGCTTTTCTGCTGAACTTGCCTCTGTAAGCCATATTGCTGTCTCCACTGCCTCAATCTGACACCAAAAAAGAGGCTGTTCCCTCTGGCTTTTATCATTCCAAAACTCAAGCAGTTTTCTTGTAACACCGGTAATATTTGGATAACCGCTTTCTTTCCATTTTTTAACCCTTGGGCGAATTTTATTAACCAATTCCATTTCTATAAACTCACCCGGGTCATCGTGCCCTGAACGCGCCCTCCCTGTTGCCCTCCAATAGCCTGCCTTTCTCCTTCCCTCTTTTAACTCAAATTCCTGAGTCTCACGGATGTAAAGCCAGTGCTCTTTCGGCTCCTCATACGGGCTGTTTCTGATTAAATGGTCTATTCCTTTTTGGCTCATAATAATTACTCCAACCCCTTTATCACAAACGACTCAATGCCCCTGTTATCAATTATCTTTACTGCAACCTTCTTATGCTCCCTTGCAGAAAACGGCAGAGACTCAACACCGCGAAACTGCTCAATCAACTCCTCATTCACCTCGCCGTTTAACGCCTTTGCCAGCCTTGTCCAATCCCGCTTTGAATCTGCCTCTGGGAAAAATACCTGTTCAGGATAGAGGCTTCGTTCATCATAATCCGTATCAAGAAACCACATGGCAATATGCTTTGTCCCTTTGGAAATAATCTCTCCGCTTACAGGGTCGTAATAATCAAAACCATTGACCTTAACCTTGAATTTACCGTCTTTTGTTTTGACAACCTCCACATCAGGCTGGCCAATAAGCCAGTAACTCTGGCTTGAAGACCGTTTCTTTCTCAAATCCTTTGTAAGCAAATCCACGCTCATCTGCGCCTTAAGGATTTTTACGCCCTGCCAGTTTATCTGGTCAATATCTTTTGCCGCTTCAGGGTCAAAATGAAATGCTGCGAAGATTACAAAGTCCGGTTTATTCTTCAAACTCCTTGCCTCTTTGATTGCCTCCTCAACCTGTCTTTGCTCAAGCGGCCCATAATCAGGGCCAAAACTGATATACGCTTTTCTATTCTCCCCGCTGTCTTCTAAAATCTCTGCTTCAGCATGTAAAAATCTTGTGGCAACCATTGGCTCAACCCTTGAAAAAGAAATGATTTTGCCGCCGATTGTGCGGATGCCCGATGCCTTTAATTCATCCCGCCATTCTGATTGTTTGCCTGTTTCGCCTGTGCGGGCTAACTGCTCATTTGTTATTTCAAGTTTTGGCTCTTTTCCGTCAAATGGTTTTACCCTTAAACTCGGCACTGCCTCAACAGTAAAAGGTCCTGTTACCCGCACCTTGCCTTTTTCCACAAACGGCTGGTTATATAAGGTTTCCTGTTTTGCAGGTTCGTTGTTTGCAATTGAGCCAAGCGTGATATGAGGAACTTTTTTATAATTGAATCCGCTTCTGATTCCTTCAAGCGGATGAGCCAATTCGTAATAATCAAACTTTGCAGTCATCAGCCTTTGCTTTGCAAGAGTAGTTGCAACCCTTGAAGTATCGCAGGTGAGCCATCTCCTGCCCCATTGCTCGGATACATAAGCAGTCGTGCCAGAACCACAAGTAGGGTCAAAGACGAGGTCACCGGGGTCGGTGGTCATGAGGAGACATCGCTCTATAACTTTAGAGGCTGTTTGAACCACATAGTATCGTTCAGTTCCTATCTGAATACTGTCCCATCTTTCATTAACATCTATAACGAGAAAATCTGAAAGGTATCTTTTATAATTTAAGTTGTTCCCACTTACTAATATCCTGTTAGCTTTTGCCAAGTTTTTGTCTTGCTTCCTTCAAATGGAACAAAAAGCTGGTTTGAAATAAGAAGTAGTTTCCCCTGTTTTTAACATCCGATTAAACTCTCTATTTGCAGCTAACCTCCTTTCTCTGGCAATTGCCAGTTTTTCATCCCTGAGTTTT
>JACRNK010000232.1 GCA_016234985.1 Deltaproteobacteria bacterium | reverse complement strand
TTCCCATAAAGGTTGTCGTCTGTAAAATAAACATGCCTGTCTTTCAAAGACTTAAGTTCTCTTATTACATCTTCTACAGGTCTATATCTGAAACCTTTCCCCCAAAAGGTTGTAACAGAGCAATAGTGGCAGTCATGGGGGCATCCTCGGGAAGCCATCAGCAGGCTTGTGGAAAAATACCTGCCCTTTTTAAGCAAATCCAATCTGGGCAACGGCAGATTTACAAGCGTATGCCGGCCTGTGCCCCTGTATGTCTTTTGCAGCCTCCCTTGAATGAAATCGCTCAGTGCAATAGACCACACGTCCTCTGCCTCTCCTAAGACGAGTGAATCCGCATGAACCGCAGCCTCGTCAGGAAGCATAGAGGCATGGATGCCGCCGAGCACAGCCGGAACCCCCTTTTTTCTGAAACGGTCGGCTATATCATAGGCACGCGGCGCAAGGGCAGTCATAGTCGTAATGCCAACCAGATCGGTTTTTGCTTCAAAATCTATGTCCTCAATATTTTCGTCCACAATGACAACATCAAACCGGTCGTCGGTTAGTCCCGCAATGGTGGGCAGGCTTAACTGCGGAATAGAGTATTTCCCCTTTTTTTCTCTGTAATTCCCTGTATTTTTCTTGTGTGCCGGATAAATGAGCGTAAGTTTATATTTCATTCAACACCTCTATCATATTATTTCCATATATTCCTGCCACTCCATGGGCAGCATATGTTTTTTTTTGTTATTGCACTCCTTGCAGCAAGGAACTATATTGCCTTTGGCGCTTTTCCCGCCGCGGATTACAGGCACAATATGATCCATTGTAAGTTCATCAGGCTTAAACCTTTTATTGCAATAGTGGCATACGCCTTTCCCTTGTTTGTTCTTCCACCACTGGCTGTGCCTTAATTCTCTGGCCTTTGCCTTTTCTTTTTTTATCTCTTCCTCGGTTACATACGAGATGAAAGAATGCGCCTGCATAATAAGCAAAATAAATAACACAGGTAGAGCGAAATGTGAAGCCGAAAAATCAATGCTGCGCTTCTTTTTTTAGTATTCTCAACACCTCTTTCAGCGGCCTTGTATTCAAAACGTCTTTTTTTTCAAGCCAGCCGCGGCGGGCTGTATGGATGCCGAATCGTATAAAATCCATATGCTGTCTGTTGTGCGAATCCGTGGAAATGGCTGCCATGACGCCCATATCTTTGGCAAGCCTTAAATAGGTGTCGCTCAAATCAAGCCGTTCGGGATAGCTGTTGAGTTCCATGATTATGCCGTATTTTTTTGCAGCCTGCATAAGTTTCGGCATATCCACCGGATACGGCTCTCTTACGGCAATAATCCTTGCGGTGGGGTGGGCGATAATATGGACAAGGCCGGTTGACATTGCGCTCTCTATCCTCTCCGTCATCTCTTCGGCGGTCATGTTGAATTTAGAATGAACTGCGGCCACCACTAAGTCAAGCTGTTTTAAAACATCCGCATCCAAATCAAGCGAGCCGTCCGCCTTTATATCAACCTCAATCCCTTTTAATATCCTGAAATTTTTAAGCCGTCTATTTATCTCATCTATACGGTCTATCTGCTTTAAAACCCGTGCCTCATCAAGGCCGTGTGTGATGCCCAGCGCCTTTGAATGTTCGGTTATTGCGATATATTCATATCCCTTTTGCATTGCATACGCCGCCATCTCTTCAATCGTATGGCCGCCGTCGCTTTCAGTTGTGTGCATATGCAGGTCGCCTTTTATATCCTGAATCTCTATCAGCTTGGGCAGTTTCCCTTTTTCCGCAGCCTCTATCTCGCCCAAATTTTCCCGCAGTTCCGGCGGGATGAACGGCAAACCCACTGCCTTATAAACATCTTCTTCTGTTTTGCCTGCAAGCCGCTTATCCGTCTTTTCATCAAACACGCCGTATTCGCTCACCTTAAGCCCCATCTTCTTGGCCCTGTCGCGGATGGCGATATTATGCGCCTTTGAGCCGGTGAAATACTGGAGTGCAGCGCCGAATGATTTTCCCTCCAGCGCCCTGACATCTACTTGCAGGTTGCACTTTAGTATTACCGTTGATTTTGTCTCGCCCTTTGAAAGCACATCCTTAACTTCAGGATATTTCACAAATTTGTCCATCACAGACGCGCCTTTTTTGCATGTTACCAGAATATCAACATCGCCGATGGTATCCTTCCACCTCCTCAAACTTCCCGCAGGCTCAACCTCTGTAACGCCGGGAATCTTTTTTAGATACTCTATCAAAGGCTCTGCATAAGATATTGCAAGGGATATTCTGAAACGGCCTTTGTGCGATTTAAGCTCTTGTATGGCCTTTAATATCTTTTCCTCGGTTTTTTCTCCCATGTGCGGTAGTTCTCGAAGCCTTCCCTCTTTCGCAGCCTTTTCCAACTCCTCAACGCTTTCAATGCCGAGTTTGTCATACAAAAGCTGAACCTTTTTAGGCCCGATGCCGGATACTTCCAGAAGATCAAGCAGTCCTGGCGGCAGTTCCTTAAAAAGTTCATCGTGAAATTTGCACTTTCCGGTCTTGATGATTTCAACTATTTTTTCATGGATGCTCTTGCCGACCTTGGGGATGTTTTTCAGTTCCTGCTCATTCCTCTCCACAATAGACCTCAGGCTCTCAGGCAGGCCGCTGATGATGAGCGCGGCATTCCGGTATGACCGCACACGGAAAGGATTTTCGTTCTTTATCTCCAGCAGGTCTGCGATGTCTTCAAAGATTTTTGCTATGTCCGCGTTTTCCATAGGTTGCGTTTATAACCTGTATGGCAGACCCGCGTGTCTGCCCTATTGGTTCTTTTGTGTTGCTAAAATTAGCACATTTTGGCGGATTTTGAAAGGATGTAATGTGGTGGAATTTCTCGGCAAATCTTTCCTTGACTCCCCACATAAGTTGACCTAAAATTCAACAAAAGATACGTGTAGACAAAAAAAGAATGTTAGATTCATGAAAAATGAAACAGAAGAATAAAATATTAGTAACCGTATTTGTAGTATTTCTTCTTGCTGCGATTACAAGCTGGGCATTAGGATACAATCCAGTTTTTATCATTGTCCTTGGCTCTCTGGTTTTGTTTCTGTTCTATGTGTTATGGGATATGCACCGAAACATAAGACGTTTTCATACAAAGACCAGCAGCGTGCTATGCGGGCTTTTGATAGGAGTGAAGCTATTGATATGGGAAAGCCTGACTGGGCTAAGAACAAAAAGAAACGGCATTGATAGAAAACAAAACTCAATAGGGTGCTATTGTGCCTCTACTTAAGATTATTGAACACATAGATTTCCCGCATGACATCCTCCGCCAGCTTCTGATAGCAGCGGTCAAATTCTTCTGTGAATAAGCGAGCGTCGTTGGCTGCCCAGTCGGCAAACTTGTGTTTTTCACCTTGATAGCTAAATGTTTTATTGAATATTTCTTCATTGGTCGCTGAATTCACAAGCCTTGCCTGAAGTATCATATACATGGACAAATCAGGCTGCACCCGTCCCTCGCCTTTCAGACCGAATTGCTTTACCGTTATCTCTTGAACCGTTTTAGTCCCTTTTTCGGACAAAGGACGATAATCAGGAATAGCTCCTTCAACAGCCGGCCCCTCTTCTTCAACACGGGTAAAACGGAATACTGTCCTTTCCTGAGTGGTTTTTATAAAATGGTCGCGCATGGTTTCCTGCACTTTAAGGTCAGCCAGAGCCTTTTTGAGAACCGCCTCCCTTTGATTCACCGCCTCTGCCGAATCCGCCATTATCGCTCCGCCAACTCCGCCGACCACAGCGCCAACAGGGATAAGCAGAATCCCTACTATTGCTCCTGCGCCGCTGCCTGAATTTCCAGAAGCATCCAGAATAACGCCTGCTCCGCCAATCGCTCCTTTGCCAGCCGCATCTGCTGCGCCTTTTGCCGGCGTTTGGAGTTCAACCTTCGGGGCAAAGCGCGCCGAAGCTACGCCGATGGCGCCAAGACGCTCCTTTAATTGCGCAGTCTGATCCGGCGTCATTGCTATATGCGGGGTTGCGCAGCCAAATTGCCCGATGACGAGCAGCACGGCAAACCCGAAAGCAAATACCAGCCGATAGTTAAGTGTCATTTTGTTCATTTGCCACCTCCCATGCTTGTAGTCTCCACAATCTTATTTACCATGAAAGCGGTTTCAGGCACAAGATGGATGTCAACGAAAATATATCCCATGACATAAAACACCCGAAAGGTTCCGCTCATTTGGCTTGCGCCCCACGAGTTCCAGATGCCCTTTGCAAATAAAGATATTTTTGCGATGAGAAATAAGATAAATCCAGAGATGATGAAAGAAATAGGCAGGCTGATGTTTTGAGTGGTTTGAGCAGGTTTGAGAGAGGCTCTCATTTTACTAAAGGTGGGTATGAAAAAAGCAGCAACTATTGCAACAAGCATCACAAGCAGTTCCAGCGGAATATCTACTGCAAAGAGGCTTTTCCTGTCTTTTTTGTAAAACCAGAAAGACATATATCACAACCCCACCCCATCAATCTTCGCCCCGCAATGCGGGCATTTTGAATCTTTGAGCAGATTCTTCCGCACAGCAAAACCGAATCTCTCCATAATCTTTTTCTTGCAATTGTAGCAATAGGTGGATTCGCCCGGGTCGCCCGACACATTGCCGGTATAGACATACAAAAGCCCCTCTTCAAAGCCGATTTCCCTTGCCCGGTCAATGATGGAGACAGGCGTCCGCGGCAGGTTGTTCAATTTGTAAGTGGGATAAAATGCGCTCAGGTGCCACGGTATAGTCTTGTCTGTTTTGTAAATCCATTTTGCAATCTGCCGCAGCTCATCCTCGGAATCGTTTTGTGTGGGGATGATGAGGGTTGTGATTTCAACCCATATCCCTTGCTGCCGCATATACTCGACCGCCTCAAGCACAGGCGCGAGCCGCGCCCCGCACACGCGCTTGTAAAACTCCTCGGTGAATGCCTTGACATCCACATTGGCCGCATCCAAAAGCCCTTTCATCCCGTCAATGCACTCCTTTGTCATAAAACCGTTTGTAACAAAGGTATTTTTCAAACCCATCTCTTTTGCGAACTTCATGCAGTCGTAGGCAAACTCAAAGAATATGGTCGGCTCCGTATAGGTGTAGGATATGCTCTTGCAACCTGTTTCCAATGCCTCGTGGACAATCTCTTCCGGAGTTATATCCTCGCCGAGGATGCGTTTTTCATCTTTTGGCATCTGGGATATTTCAAAATTCTGGCAGTGGAGGCAGCGGAAGTTGCAGCCGACTGTTGCAATGGAATAAGAATGGCTTCCGGGCTGGAATTGGAAGAAAGGCTTTTTTTCTATGGGGTCTGTGTGATGCGCAATGACCTTGCCATATACAAGGGTATAGAGCGTGCCGCCTCTGTTTTCGCGCACACCGCAGATTCCCCTTTTGCCGTCGGCAATCTTGCAGTGATGGCTGCAGAGAAAACAGTTGACAAAGTTTTTGTCAGCTTTATTATATAAACGAGCTTCCATAAAATACAATTACGAATTAAAAATTATGAATTACGAATTGAGGTAAATCTGGTTTTTAATTTCTAATTCTTAATTCCTAATTCGTAATTTATGTTATCTGCTCCACACCACTCTCGTCACCCTATCCTCCGTCCATTTAATTTCCAAATTGCCTTTAAATGCGCTGTGGATTTTTTTGCCGATGCGCTGGGCGAGTTTTTCGTGGGTCGTGGTAATATTCACCGACCTGCCGTTGTCTTTGATTTCGCTGATCCTTTCCAGAGGGTTATATCCCATTGCCCGCTCTTCTTCGTTCTTGATTAGGTTCAAAATATCCTGCTTATGTTCTTTTAGGTAGTCGCCTTTCAAGGTGACAAACCCTTCGGCGTATTTATCCCGTATCTTTTGGCACGCAGGGCAAAGGACGACAAGGGTCTTTTTGTGATTCCCTTTTTTCTTGTAAAGCGTTTCATCCAGCGACCAGCGCTTATTGTGATAAACGGCATGACATCTTTTACACGCAGCCATGTCATGCGGCCCCTCTTTGGGAAGATATGGGTCTTTGTAAGTATCAATTCCTTTTTTTGTAACTTTTACCGAAGCCTTTTTGCCTTTCATTTAGTATCCTCCTTGTCTGAAATTGTAATGCTATCTTCCATACCTTCCCACCAACTCCCCTTGAGCCAGTATATGCCCCTTCATCGCCTTTTCCACATCTTTTTTTGTCGCGCCTGACGCAAGGGTTAATTCAATGTCCAGGGCATAAATCTTGAAAAAATAACGGTGCGCCGGGCCTCTCGGCGGACACGGGCCGCCGTAACCGATCTTTCTGAAATCATTTATACCCTGCCTTGCGCCGCTTAAAGCTTCCTTCTCCGGCGGCACACCCTCTGACAGAGATGTTGTTTCAGGAGACAGCCCGTAAAGAACCCAGTGGACCCATGTTCCCATAGGCGCATCAGGGTCGTCGCAGATTACGGCAATGCTTTTCGCGCCTGCCGGAGGTTTTGACCACGATAACGGCGGCGAAACATCCACGCCATCGCAGGTGTACTTTTTCGGTATCATGCCGTTGTCCTCAAACGCAGGGCTTTTGATTTGCATAGCAGTTTCCTCCTTTGCAAAAGCATAATAAATATGGACAAGCATAAAAAACAAAGAGATTATGGATATGGCTGTTTTTTTCATGATTGTATTTAGCATTGATTATAGCCCATGAATGGAAGAAAGAAAAGGCCAATATTTTTTGCGCCACACGCCATATAAATTTTTCTTGCAGTAATTTATTGCAACTGTTATTATAGAAAACTTAAATATT
>JACRNK010000225.1 GCA_016234985.1 Deltaproteobacteria bacterium | reverse complement strand
CTGGGCCAATCAGGGCTGCGTCATTTATCAGCCGTATGACATGGAAAAAGGCGCAGGCACATTCAATCCTGCCACATTTTTAAGAGTCCTCGGCCCAAAGCCGTGGAAGGCTGCGTATGTAGAGCCTTCAAGGCGGCCAACGGACGGCCGTTACGGCGAGAATCCTAACAGGCTCCAGCACTATTATCAGTTTCAAGTAATCCTGAAGCCGTCGCCTGAGGATATTCAGGATATATACCTGAGCAGCCTGAAGATGCTCGGCATAGATCCGCTAAAGCACGACATACGATTTGTTGAAGATGACTGGGAATCTCCCACGTTAGGCGCATGGGGGCTTGGCTGGGAGGTGTGGCTTGACGGCATGGAGATAACGCAGTTCACCTATTTTCAGCAGGCAGGCGGCATGGAGCTTAAACCGGTTTCCGGGGAGCTTACCTACGGCCTTGAAAGGATCGCCATGTATCTTCAGGGCGTTGACAATGTATTTGATATAGAATGGACAAAGGGGATTAAATACGGCAGTGTCCATCACAGGGACGAGGTTGAATATTCATTTTATAATTTTCAGGAAGCCGATACAGGTATGCTGTTTAAACTATTTGATATGTATGAAAAGGAGGCATTAAGGCTTCTTGAAAAAGAATTGACACTCCCCGCATATGATTACTGCCTGAAAAGTTCCCACACATTCAATCTCCTTGACGCAAGAGGCGCTATCAGCGTGGCTGAAAGGACGAGATTTATAGCAAGGGTAAGAGACATCGCAAAAAAATGCGCGGAGGGGTATTTGAAAGACGGTGAACAGTGAGCTGTTAGCTGTGAGCAGTTAAAACTGCTTACTGCTTACTGCTTACTGCTTACTGCTTACTGACTATGCGTATTCAAGAAGCCTATGACATAATAAAGCAAGACCTTAAGGATGTGGAAGAGGAATTCAGGAAAAATCTTGATTCAGATGTCCATCTCATCAGAAAGGTCGGCGAATATATATTGAACAACGGAGGCAAGCGGCTCAGGCCCACGCTTTTGCTCCTGTCTGCCAAACTTTGCGATTATCAGGGAAACCGCCACATACCGCTTGCCGCAGTTACGGAATTTATTCATACAGCCACGTTGCTGCATGATGATGTGGTTGACAACGCAAGCATGCGGAGAGGCAAGGCTGCTGCAAATACCCTATGGGGAAGCGGTGCAAGCATCCTGGTAGGCGATTTCCTTTTTTCCAAATCTTTTTGCTTAACAGTAGCCGATGGAGACCTTAACATATTAAAGGTCCTATCCGGAACCACCACACAGATGGCAGAAGGCGAAGTTCTGCAGCTGCTTAAAGGCAGCAATGCAGAGACAACAGAAAGAGACTATATGGCTGTTGTAACCAACAAGACCGCATCTCTCATATCCGCTGCGTGCCAGATAGGGGCAATATTGGGAAAGGTATCTCTGGAAAAAGAAGAAGCCCTTGCGAGATACGGCATGGACATTGGCATTGCGTTCCAACTGGTGGATGATTGTCTGGACTATACATCAAACAATGAAGAGTTGGGCAAAATAGTAGGAAACGATTTAAGAGAGGGGAAGATAACGCTTCCTTTGATATGCGCCATTAAAAACGCCACGACTTTAGAAAGAGAAGAGATACTGACGGCAATAGGAGCCGACAGCCTTAAAGATTCACAACTTTCATACGCGGTCAACTTAATCAATAAATATAAAGGGATAGATTATACTTTAAACAGGGCAAGACAGCATGTGGAAGACGCAAAGGCCTGCCTTAATATTTTTGAGCCAAACATTGAAAAGACCGCTCTCTTGGCTTTGGCCGATTATGTGGTGGAACGAACCTTTTGATTTACGATTGTAGATTTACGATTTAAAAATTTATTCTTGATTCTCAATTCGTAAATCGTAATTCGTAAATCGAAAATGCTATGACCCTTCCTGAAAAGGCAAAAAAGGTTTTAGACGTCCTTGAGAAAGAATATCCTGATGCAAGGATTGCGCTGAATTTTAAAACCCCCCTTGAGCTTCTCATAGCGACAATCCTCTCTGCCCAGTGCACGGACGAAAGGATAAACAAAACAACACCTGCGCTTTTTAAGAGATATAAAAAGGCCGAAGGATTCGCAGAAGCGGATCTTAAGGAGCTGGAAGGCTATATCAGCTCCATAAATTTTTTCAGGAATAAGGCAAAGAATATCCGTGCTTGCTGTAAAAAAATTGTTGATGAATTTGAGGGAAAGATTCCCGACACATTGGAAGGGCTTGTTACGCTTCCCGGGGTAGGCAGAAAAACGGCTAATATTATTTTAGGCAGCGCATTCGGCAAAGACGCCATTGCGGTCGACACCCATGTCAAGCGCGTCTCCAATCGCATCGGCCTTGCAGCTTCGGACAATCCGGACAAAATAGAACAAGGACTCTGCAAGATTATTCCGCGAAAGAGATGGGTAAAGGTAACAATCCTTTTAATCCTGCATGGAAGAAATATTTGTATCGCAAAAAAACCGAAATGTGAAATTTGTCCGGTGAAAAGATATTGCGCTTATTTCAGAAATATTGTAAATGTGAAGAGGTAGTAATTCATAAAGGATGGCTTTGTTGTTTCCCTCTCAACTGCCCGCACGCCGCCAAAATATCCTGCCCCTTGCTTGCCCTTATGATAGCGACATAATTGCTATCCATCAAAATCTTCTGAAAATCCGATATTATATTATCCGGCGGCCTTTTAAATTCAGCGCCGGTGAACGGGTTGAATGGTATGAGATTTATCTTGCATCTTATATCTTTAAGAAGTTTTGCAAGCCTTTTTGCATCCTCTACAGAGTCATTCACATCTTTTATCAGGATATATTCAAATGTTATATGTCTGTTCCTGACTGCAGGATACCTTCTTCAAGCATCAAGCAGAATTTTTAGCGGATATTTTTTGTTTATCGGCATCAGTCGGCTTCTGATTTCATCGGTCGTGGCATTAAGAGATACGGCAAGGTTTACCTTGGTTTCCTTGCTGAGCCTTTCTATCATAGGGACAATGCCGGAGGTTGAAACCGTCACCCTTTTTGGAGCAAAGCCCATGCCTTTTTGATGTGTAGCTATGTTTAGAAATTTTATAACCTCATCGTAGTTTAAAAGAGGCTCTCCCATGCCCATAAGCACAAGATTTGTAATCTTCTGGCCGTGGGAAAGGAGGCTTTGGGCTACAAAGACCTGGTCGGCCATTTCGGATAACTTTAAATCTCTGACAAATCCGCCGCTGCCTGTTACACAAAAAGCGCAATCCAACGGACACCCGGCCTGGCTAGAGACGCAGAGCGTCAGCCTGTTTCCTTCAGGTATGAGGACGCATTCAATGCGGTTTTTATCCTCCAATTCCAAAAGGAGTTTTTTGGTTCCGTCTTTTGATTCTTGTTTTACAATTATTTTAGGCCGGCTGATGCAGAAGCTTGCTTTGAGTTTTTCCCTCAATTCTTTTGACAGGTTTGTCATCTCGTCAAACGAGCCTGCGCCGCCATGAAACACCCATGCAAAAACCTGCAATGCCTTGTAAGGTTTTTCTCCCAGAGAGGCCAGCCCTTGTTCAATCTCCGATAATGTAAGGTCTTTTATGTTTTGCATTCATTTAAAATATAAAGATGGTTTATTACTGTAAAATCATAGTTTCGCTCAATGGCGCTTGTCAAGGACTGATTGTTTAAAGGACTGATTGTAAGGGTGTGCTTGTTAACGTTTCTCAAACCTGTGTTTTAGCTTCCCAAGCACATGAGGCAAGGTGGTATATTCCATATCCTCAAGGGGCAGGCGGTGCGGTTCAAACGGGCCGTGCCTTCTCATATACTCTGCAACATGATTTGCCTTTTTCCTTGTTTCATCAAAACTCGGGTCATCAAACATATCATGCGGCCCTATGAGCCTGCCATTGGCAATTTGGAAGCCTGCCGCAATCACACGCGGAGGCCCGTCAAATCTGGTTGGGTTGGCCTCATAAAAAGGAACAGGCATTAAAGGGCCGTTGTGCGAACCTCTCATCCAGCCGCGAACAAGATACGGGAAGCTGAATGCCTCTAAAACTTCGCCAACCGCAGGAAGACCTGATTGACACCTGACAATCATAACCGGGTCGTCCTTGCCCACATATTTGCCTGCAATAAAGCCTAACCTCTCGGTCGATGCAACGGCAGTAATCTCTTTATCCTTCTTTCTATAGACCGAGGTTATCATATATCTGCTTGTGGCGCCTATGAGCGCAAGAAGTGAGTAAGTTTCTTCCGGACATGAAAGCATAATAGATTTGCCCTCT
>JACRNK010000224.1 GCA_016234985.1 Deltaproteobacteria bacterium | reverse complement strand
AGGTTGAAAAGATAAGGCTGGCCATAAAGGATGACAGCCCTATCGTGAGAAAGGCCGCTGTTCTGGCAATAGAGGAAAGGATAAAAGCCGCTCGCGGCCGCGATTCACGGTCTTTTGTTCAGGATATTACCCTGGCCCTTGCTGACGAAGATAAAGAGGTGAGGCTTGCCGCTGCAATGGCGCTTGGCAAGATAAGGTCAATGGAAGCTATAGAGCCGCTCCTCTTTGCTTTACAGGATGAAGATATATGGGTAAAGGCAGCTGCTCTGGAAAGCCTCGGCAGGATAGGCGGAGGAAGCGCGGTAAAGACCATTAAGGGGTTTGTGGATGATGATAATGGAATGGTTGTTTGCGCTGCGCTTGAGGCAATGGCCAGGATTGCCGCAGAGGAACATCAAACCGTAGAAGAGATAAAACCATGGGCTGCAAAATGCCTTTCCCATAATGATACAGAGGTGGTTAAGGCGGCAGTTCAGGTTATTGCAAGGATAGACAAGCAAGGCGGCGTAAGCGAGATACTCCCTTTATTGGAACATGCCGACTGGGATGTCAGGGCTCAGGTTGTAGATATCCTTTCCGGCAGAAAAGATGATTTTATAAAAAACTGCCTTGAGACGCATCTTAAGGTGGAGACCGACGACCTTGTTAAACAAAAGATAGCGGAGGCGCTGAAAGAACAGTAGATAGTAGATGGTAGATAGTAGAAGGTAGAAAGAAAATCTTTTGTTTTCTCCTGTCTACTCTCTACCGTCTACTTGAATTTTATGCCCCTTATTGAAACTGACATATTGATGAGCGAGGAAGAGTTTCGTCTTATCAGGGATTATATATATAATCACTGCGGTCTGTCTTTTGACGCCTCTTCAAAATTTCTTTTGGAAAAAAGACTTTCCAACAGGCTTAGATTCCATCAGCTCAAAAACTTTAAGGATTATTTCAGGTTTTTGAGATATGACCCAAAGGCAAGCGAAGAACTATCCGCCGCAATAGATATACTTACAACAAATGAGACTTATTTTTTTAGGGAGACGTGTCAGCTTAAGGCGTTCAGTGAAGAGATACTTCCTGAGATAAAGAGCAGAAAGGGAGATAATGGCAAGGCAAAAAACCTGTCTATATGGAGCGCAGGATGTTCAACAGGGGAGGAGCCGTATACTATTGCAATGCTTATCCTTGAAACAGGCCGGTTTAAAGGGTGGAATATTGAGATATTCGGGAACGATATAAGCCAGAGGGTATTACAGGTTGCAAGGAAAGGGGTTTACGGCCAATCTTCTTTCCGGTGCGCAGATAAAATGCTTGTAGATAAATACTTCGAGCCCACGCCTGATGGCAAACATAAGGTAAACGATGAGATAAAAAACATGGTAAGGTTTGGCTATCTGAATCTTATAGACAGAAACAAAATGAGCTTGCTGCGGGATATGGATGTGATCTTCTGCAGAAATGTCCTGATATATTTTGACGCTGAATCCAAGAAAAAGGTTATACAAAATTTTTATGATAAGCTGGAAGAGGGCGGTTACCTTCTGTTGGGGCATGCCGAGTCCATGATGAATATATCCACCGCATACACCCTGCAGCACCTAAAGAATGATATGGTATATAGAAAACCGTTCAGGGGCGTGAAAGAGGCCGAATTCTTAGCGGCAAGCAGGTAGCCGACAGTAAATACTAAATGATAAATACTAAATAATAAATTACAAACTAAAAATTTAATTTTTAATTGTTTTGTTTGTAATTTAAAATTTAATCTTTAATACGAGATTATATCTCAACGACTTATGACCAAGCCAGTACGAGTCCTGATAATAGACGATTCTGCTTTTAACCGCCGCACATTAACCAAATTGCTTGAATCAATTCCGGGCATAGAGGTGGCTGGAACGGCAGCGGATGGGAGCGAAGGGCTGAAGCAGGCAGCCAAGCTTAAGCCCGATTTGATTACGCTTGATCTGGAGATGCCTATTATGGATGGTTTTACATTCCTGCGCATACTTATGCAAACCAATCCTATCCCTGTCATAGTCATAAGCAGCAGGAATGAGGATGT
>JACRNK010000223.1 GCA_016234985.1 Deltaproteobacteria bacterium | reverse complement strand
TATGCACTCAATCGGCTTCTCGGAGCTTACAAATATGGTGGCAACCTCCATTACAGACACATCCGGCCCAATCTTTGCAAACTCTTTGTCCATGACCTCGCAGACGTCCTTGCCTGCAAGCTCAGTGCATCTTTTATGAAATTGAGGAAGGTCGGGCGCAAATTTTACATCCTTCAACAACCCCTCGGATATATATCTTGGCAGGGTGAGATATAAGAGCTTCTTGGATGTTAGTATGCCCAATACCTTGCTGTTATTATCTACAATAGGAAGCTGTCTTACCCGTGAATCCTTCAATATCTTCATTGCCTCTGCAACAGTTATGCCGCATCTGGTAGTTGCCACGTCTGTTGTCATTATAGTCGCTGCATTCATAATATCTCCTTCCTATAGATATCTTAAATACAAATATATGGTTGACAGAACGATTGATAAAAGCATCATGGGAAACGCCAGTTTCATAAATTCAATAAACCTGAAATGATGGCCTGCCTTGCCTGCAATGCCTGCCACAACCACATTTGCAGACGCGCCGATAAGCGTGCCGTTTCCGCCCAGACATGCGCCAAGAGAAAGCGCCCACCATAAAGGCATTATCGCCTCATGCCCGCCCATTTCAACGCCTATCTCCTTTATGAGAGGTATCATGGTGGCGACAAACGGTATGTTATCCACAAAGGCCGAGGCGATGGCAGAGACCCACAGGATAGCAATGGTTGTAACTGCAAGGTTCCCTGATGTTGTTTTGATAAGTTCCTGCGCCAGTATTTTAATTACCCCCGCTTCATCAAGCCCCCTTACAACAATGAAAAGGCCGGCAAAAAAGAATATGGTCGTCCATTCTAATTTTTCAAGGGTTGTATGCAGTTCATCGCCTGTTATGAGAAGCAATATCGCAGCGCCTGATATGGCTATGGTTGCCGCCTCAAGATGAAGCCTGTGCTGAAATAAAAAGGCTACTATCACGGCAGCAAGAACAAAAAGGCATTTTTTTAAGAGCGGTATATCGCGCAGCGCATCCCTTTCATTAAACTGCATAACCCTTTCTCTTACATGCGAATCAACCTTAAGCCTCTTTCTGTATATGAGATAGATGGGCGCAAATGTGGATGTCATAACAATCAAGACAACGGGCGTCAGGTTTTTGACAAAATCCATGAAATTAAGGTCAGCGGCGCTCCCTATCATGATGTTGGGCGGGTCTCCGATAAGGGTTGCCGTGCCGCCGATGTTTGACATCAGTATTTCTACAAATAGAAACGGGTAAGGGTCTATCTGCATTTCCTCAGTCATAAGTATTGTCAGAGGCGCAACAAGCAGGACTGTCGTAACATTATCAAGAAATGCGGAAATTATGGCGGTAACACAGCCCAGCATTACCAAAATGCGCCAGGGTTCTCCGTGGACAATCTTTACAGACCTTATCGCGACATACTGAAACATGCCTGTCTTCTGGCATACGGCAACAATTATCATCATGCCTATTAAAAGGCCGATGGTGTTGAAGTCAACGCCTGCAACAGCCTTTTCCTGGTCTAATACGCCGAGCAGTATTACCAGCGAAGCGCCCAGCAAAGACACAACCGCCCTGTTAATCTTATCCAATACAAGGATTGCATATACTGCAAGAAATATGATGACTGCTGTCAGCAATAGCGCCTCCTTAATAGCTCATGGCTCATAGCTTATAGTAGCTGCTATCAGCTATTTTATATCCATTAAAAACTGATTGAATTTCCTTTCCCTGCCAATGGTTGTCTCAGACCCGTGGCCTGGAAATATTTTAACATCGTCTCCGAAAGGGAGAATTTTGTTTTTTATAGAGGCTATTAAGTCTTTATAAGAACCGCCTGGAAGGTCTGTCCTGCCTATTGAACCGGCAAAGAGCGTATCGCCTGTAAATAATATCTTTTTCTGATCCGAAAATCTCCCCAGCCCCCCTTTGTCAAAATCCCCCTTTTGTCCCCCTTTGTTAAAGGGGGATACAGGGGGATTTATAAATAAACATATGCCGCCGCGCGTATGTCCGGGGGTGTGGATGACCTCAATCGCCATGTTGCCGACCCTAATCTCATCACCGTCTTTTAAAAACAGATCCGGTGGAGGGGAAGAAACAGCATCCAGACCAAAGACAGCGCTCTGGCTGGCAACATTCTCCAGAAGAACTGCATCATCTTTATGAATGGCAAACTTTGCGCCAGTGGTTTTCTTTAAAACGGCATTCCCGCCGACATGGTCAAAGTGGCCGTGGGTGTTGATTATATACTTGAGGCAAAACTTAGCGTTCTCAAGTTCTGCCATTACTTCGTCAACATCGCCGCCGGGGTCTATGCATACCGCCTCTTTGGTCTTCTCATCCCCAAGGATGTAACAGTTTACCTCTAACGGACCAACCACCAAAGTTTTTAATATCATTTTCCCAGCGCCATTTCCCTTCCAGCCTTCATAATCCGCTCCAACTCATCCTCGCCTCTTGCCTCGCCGTAGAGACGCACAACAGGCTCTGTGCCTGACTCCCTTAAAAGGAGCCAGCATCCGTGCTCAAGCAAAAACTTTACGCCCCCTCCGATATCCCTTGTCTCCTTAACAGACAGGCCGGCAATAGTCTTTGGAGGTTTACTCAAGATATGAGACAGGCCTTTTTTTGAAACATTGTCAAGCCGGACATTCTCCCTTTTGGTAACAAGCCTGCCTACCCTTTTATATAAATCATTCAACAACTCCTTCAGGCTTTTACCCTCTCTTGCAACCATTTCTGCTGCAAGAAGGCAGGCAAGCATCCCGTCCTTTTCCGGGACATGGCTCATTATTGAAAGGCCCGCGCTTTCTTCTCCTCCTATTAAAATCTTTCCTGTTGTTATAAGCTCTCCGATATATTTAAAGCCGACAGGAGTTTCATAGACCGGCATGTTGTAATGCCTTGCAACTGCGTCTGCCAGATGGCTTGTGGCCACGCTCCTTGCGACCCCGCCGCTCAAGCGCTTGACTCTTATCATATAATCAAAAAGCATTGCAAGGATATAATTCGGCTCAATGAATGCG
>JACRNK010000049.1 GCA_016234985.1 Deltaproteobacteria bacterium | reverse complement strand
TGCGTGGAAGCGATGTGGCAAAGGAGTCAGCAGAGATAGTCCTTACAGACGACAATTTTGCAACTATTGTGGAGGCGATACGGGAAGGCAGGGCAGTCTATGCAAACATAAAAAAGTTTGTAACATATATCTTTGCAAGCAACATTCCGGAAATAGTTCCATTCATTGCTTTTGTCCTGTTGAGGATACCGTTGCCTCTGACCGTGATGCAGATACTGGCTGTTGATTTAGGCACAGATGTTGTGCCTGCCCTGGGTCTTGGTGTGGAACCTCCTGAAAAGGGGATAATGAATCAGCCTCCAAGGCCTAAAAACAAAAGGCTTCTGGATTTTCCGCTAATTGCAAGGGCGTATCTCTTTCTTGGCCCCATAGAAGCAGTATTATGCATGGCAGGTTTTTTCTTTGTTTACTGGTCAAGCGGCTGGCGGCCAGGAATGGAGATGCCTTCCGGCGGCATTGTCTATACAACAGCAACAACCATGACCCTTGCAGGCATTGTCGCATCGCAGATAGGTAATGTCTTTGCATGCCGGGCAGAGAAGGAATCTGTCTTCACCGTTGGATTTTTTAAAAACAGGCTTGTGCTTTTCGGCATAATGGTTGAGATGGCGCTTATCTTATTTCTTGTCTATACGCCTTTGTTATCCTTTCCCATAATCATGCTGTTGCTGGAGGAGGGGAGGAAGCGGATGGCGCGGATACCTTCTCAGCCTTAACCTTTACAATCCTTCTTCCCTCAACATCCACGATTGTAAATCTATATCCTTTGTAAAAGACGAATTCGCCGCCGCGCGGTATCTTCTGGAGTTTGGAATACATGAATCCTGCAAGCGTATTGAGCTCTTCCGTGCCTTCAAGGGGAAGCCCCACATCTATCAAATCCCTAATCTGCGATGAAGCGTCTATTATCATTGTGCCGTCCTTGAGCCTTTCCACAAGCCCGCCCTTTTCTATGTCATATTCATCTTCTATCTCACCCACTATCTCCTCAAGAATATCTTCTATGGTAACAAGGCCGTCAACCTCGCCGTGCTCGTTTACAACAACGGCCATGTGAATCCTTCTCCTCTGCAGTTCTCTTAACAAGCGGCTTATCATAACAGTGTCAGGCACAAAATATGGCGGACGGATAAGTTCTCTTAACACAAGCGGTCTTTTCTCCTCCATAACCTTGAATACATCTTTGTTGTAAAGTATGCCGATGATATTTTCCGTGGCATCCCTGTATACAGGATAGCGGGAAAAGCCGCTCTCAACAATGAATTTAAGGATCTGGTCCGGCGGGCTGTCTATATCTATTGCGTTAAACTTGTGCTTTGGAACCATTATCTCCTTGACTGTCGTATCCGCAAATTCAAATACGCCGTGGATCAGCGCCTCTTCTGTTTCTTCAAATATCCCTTTTTCCTTTCCTTCTTTTATGAAATATTTTATCTCCTCCTCTGATATAAATGCCCTCTCTTCCAAACCCTTGGCCCCAAAGAGTTTCAGGACAAGATTGCTTGATTTTGTCAGAAGTTTGACAAATACGGAAGCCATGCGGGACAGCCAATCTATCGGCCTTGCGGATATTAAAGCCAATTCCTCTGCATATCGCAAGGCCAGTGATTTTGGTATAAGCTCTCCGAATATTAACGTTGCGTATGAGATTGCAATAACCACGATTCCCACTGAGATCGGTTCGGCAAGTTTCCGGATTACTTCTATCTGGATAGACATAAAAAGCGGCTTGAGTATCTCTATGGCTGCCACGCCGCCGATAACGGATGCAAGGCTGCCTATTATTGTGATGCCTACCTGAACAGTAGCCAGAAATCTATCAGGGTCGTCCTTTAATTGCTTGACGATATCCGCCGAATGCATGCCTTTTTTTGAAAACTCTTCTATCTTGCTTCTTCTTGCGGATATTATGGCTATCTCAGAGCCTGAAAAAAAGCCGTTCGCAAGAATTAGGATTAGTATGACTATAGTCTCAAGCCAAAGGCTTTCCGAAGACATAATTCCCCCTCTCTGGTCATTATCTGTTTTTTTGTCTTTTTAAAAGATATAAGCAGGTTAATATTGCAAGCGCTGTTATAACAACAGCTAAAAAGATATGGCTGCTTCTGCTGATAAAAGACACTGCCTTGTCTATATGCCCGCCAAAATAATAACCGATATATACAAATATAGGAACGCTTAAGAGGGCGGCAAGGAA
>JACRNK010000229.1 GCA_016234985.1 Deltaproteobacteria bacterium | reverse complement strand
CATTGTCAAAAGAGCGTCTTACGCATTTGACACTGGCAGTTTTTACTCTAACGACAAAACATCAATCATAGCCACAGACGACTTATATCTTTTGGGAATACTGAATTCAAAAGTCTCAGACTTTGTAATGCACTCTATTTCATCTACAAAACAGGGCGGTTTTTTTGAGTATAAGCCCATGTATTTGCAGCAACTCCCCATCCGCACCATTGACTTCAAAAACCCCTCTGAAAAAGCGAGCCATGATAAACTCGTCTCCCTCGTTGACCGTATGCTTGAACTTCATAAAAAGAAAAACTCAATGCCGCCGTCAGCAGAACTGGAAAAGATTGAAAGGGAAATTGCAGTTACAGATGAGAAGATGGACGAGATTGTTTATGGACTGTATGGGGTAACGGAGGGGGAGAGGAAGATGATAGAAGGGATAAAAAACTAATAATACAACCAGAACAGGAGGTTTATCAATGACTGTTGAATTATTAACAACCGTTCTTGTTATAGTAACTGCATTCTATGCGTGGACAACCTTTCGTATACTTAAAGCGAATGAAAGAGCCATAGAAGTTATGAAACAACAAAATGATGCTTTTGTAAGACCATATGTAAACATAAATACCGTCATTCATCCAAAACATCCAATGATATCTCTTAAAATTACAAATGAAGGAAAAACTCCTGCTAAAAATTTAAGACTTGTGATTGACAAAGCATTTCACCAGTTTGGAAGGGATGATGAAAATAAGAACATTGCAAATTTTCCCGCGTTTCAAGAACCAATAGATTGTTTGCCACCTGGAGCTACGCTCTTTTTCGACCTTGCGCAAGGTTTTGTAATTTTTGGTAAAGATGCCAATCCACAAAAGACACCTGTGAAGTTTTCAGTCAAGGCGGTATATTCTTACGCAGAAAAAACAGTTGAAGAAGTGACAAACATTGATTTGCAACCCTACTTAAATAGTAGAAGTGAGCGTAATCCCATTGTAGAAGAACTCGGAGATATTAGAAAAGCAATTGAGGGAATTAAAAAAAATTAAATCGAAAAATTGCTACTCTTTTAAAGAAAAAGGCGTCTGATTTATTTTTTGCCGCAAAGAACACGGATTCAGTTAGTTCGTAGGGTGGGCTGCGCCCACCAAAATAGTCCGCAGGTTGGGGCAAGCGCAGCAGACCCAACATAGTTTGATGCGTCGCGCTTTACTTCACCCATCCTACATAACTGTCATTCCCGTGCAAACGGGAATCCAGTCCGCTGAATGAAAAAGTTTTATGTTTATATTCTATGCAGCCGACGAAATGGAACACTGTATACTGGTGTAACCTCAAATCTTGTTAAACGGGTTTATGAGCATAAACAGGATATGGTTGAAGGTTTCACGAAAAAATACAATGTTCACCATCTGGTTTGGTATGAGGCGCATGAATCTGCCGAATCTGCCATTACCCGAGAAAAACAGATTAAGAAATGGGAAAGAGCATGGAAACTGAAACTTATTGAACAGGGCAACCCGCAGTGGAATGATGTGTATGAAAGTATTTGTAAGTGATTTCTGGATTCCCGCTCAGAAGCTTTGCGGGAATGACGAACATCGTTGGCACTCCGTAGGGTGGGCATTGCCCGCCGCTTGTTAGAATAGCCGTTGAGGTATTATCACCCCATCCTTCTAATTGGTGGGCGAAGCCCACCCAACCATTCCGAATAATTTTAAATAGGTTTTAAATCTGCGCTTTTAAATTTCTTGACTGAGTGTTAAAAAAAATATATTCTTTTCTCGTCAAATATAATAGGGAGGCGGAGTTTTTTTGCCGCAGATGCAATTATGAACAAAGGGCCGGTTTCGCAATTCATACAAAAACATTACCTGCATTTCAACGCCGCCGCATTGGTGGATGCGGCCAAGGGATATGAAACGCATCTTGCAGAAGGCGGCAAGATGATGGTTACTTTGGCGGGTGCGATGAGCACGGCGGAGCTGGGCATTTCTTTGGCCGAGATGATTCGTCAGGGGAAGGTGGATATTATTTCCTGCACCGGCGCGAATCTGGAAGAGGACATCATGAACCTTGTGGCGCACAAGCACTACAAGCGCGTGCCGAATTACCGCGACCTTAGCCCGCAGGAAGAATGGGAACTTTTGGAAAATCATTATAACCGCGTTACCGACACCTGCATACCTGAAGAGGAGGCCTTCCGCAGGCTGCAGAAACATATTCACAAGGTCTGGAAAGACGCCGACAGCAAAGGCGAACGTTATCTCCCGCATGAGTATATGTATAAGATTTTGTTGTCCGGTGAACTGAAACAGTATTATGAAATAGATCCGAAAAATTCATGGATGCTGGCTGCAGCCGAGCGCAATCTTCCGATAATCGTCCCGGGCTGGGAAGACAGCACCATGGGAAATATTTTCGCTTCTTATGTAATCAAAGGCGAGCTCAAAGCAACAACCATGAAAAGCGGCATAGAATACATGGTCTGGCTTTCGGATTGGTATCGTAAGAATTCTTCGGGAAAGGGCGTGGGTTTTTTCCAGATAGGCGGGGGCATTGCCGGCGATTTCCCCATATGCGTGGTGCCCATGATGTATCAGGACTTAGGATGGCACGATGTCCCTTTCTGGAGCTATTTCTGCCAGATATCGGATTCAACAACAAGTTACGGCTCCTATTCCGGCGCAGTGCCGAATGAAAAAATTACATGGGGCAAATTAGATGTGAAAACCCCCAAGTTTATCATTGAAAGCGACGCAAGCATCGTAGCGCCGCTTTTGTTCGCATGGGTGTTGGGGTGGTGATAATAACTGCAATTAGGAATTAAAAATTAAGAATTAGGAATTTAATTCATAATTCGTAATTCATAATTGTATTTTCGAAAGGAGAATCAAGCGATGATACATGTTCCCAAGAGGGTGTTTTTTACCAAAGTAGTCGGAACGCATAAGGAGGAGCTGCATTCATTTGAGTTGGCGTTCAGGGATGCGGGAATTGAAAAATTCAATATCGTAACCGTATCCAGCATATTCCCGCCGGGATGCAAGATAATAAGCAGGACGCAGGGGCTGAAAATGCTGTCGCCCGGTCAGGTGGTCTTCTGCGTCATGAGCAGGTGCTGCTCCAACGAGCCGAGGCGGCTCATGGCCTCGTCCGTAGGATGCGCTATTCCGGTTGATAAAAAACAGTATGGATATTTGAGCGAGCATCATGCGTTTGGCCAGACAGATAAGGCCGCAGGCGATTATTCAGAAGATCTGGCGGCAGCCATGCTTGCATCAACACTGGGCATTGAGCTGGATCAAAGTCTTGGCTGGGATGAAAAAAAGGAGATATACAGGATAAGCGACAAGATAGTAAAAACCACCAACATCACGCAGTCTGCTATTGTGAGGGGCGATGGAAGATATACGACAGTGATTGCCGCTGCGGTGTTGATACTGTGAGGTTAAGAGGCAAAAAAGATTAAATTTTAAATTACAAACAAACAAGTATAAATTAAATTTTTAATTTGCAATTTATTATTTGTAATTTAATCTTTCAGCCTTTTCTTTATGGCGCATATCGTAGATTTGGGACTGGCATGGGAGTGGGCATATGACCGTGATTTTATCTACGGCCTTGACAAAACGTGCCAGCAGAGGAAGCTTAAAAGCTATATAATACACCCGTCCAATCTTGATGAAACGTTGGCGCTCATGGCTAACGGCGAACTTATTATCAAGGCTCTTCTTGACAGGGCTTCTGATGCAATTCCAAGATTTTACGACCTTATCCATCTGGCGCGGAAAGGCTCTTTCTGGATGATAAATGAACTGGCGCTTTTGCCCAGGGCGGTTGATAAGGCGACAATGCATCTGGAATTTCTTAGCGCAGGCATCGATGTTCCATATACCATAATTTTATCCCCCTGGCAGAAGAGCCAGCGGGCAGACCTTTCGGAAATAAAAAAACTTGGGAACCCGTTTATTATAAAACCAGCCTGCGGCGGCGGCGGGGTGGGCGTGGTTAAAAATGCCAGAAACATCAATCAGATTATAAACGCCAGAATGGAGATTTCTCATGACAAACATCTGCTTCAGGAAAAAATTACGCCTGTTGTTTTAGGAAAAGGGAAGAAGGCATGGTTCAGGGTTTTATATGTGGCCGGAAATGCAATCCCATGCTGGTGGGATGATGAAACGCATATATACGACGAGCTTAAACCAAAAGATGTAAAAAAATACAATCTTTCCAAGCTGGAAGATATTGCCAAGAAAATAGCGGAGATATGCAAGCTTGATTTCTTTTCCACAGAGATTGCCCTGACAGGCGGCGGCAAGTTTATTGTAGTTGATTATGTAAATGACATGTGCGACATGAGACGAAAATCACAGCATTACGACGGCGTTCCTGATAATGTGGTGGACGAAATAACCATGAAGCTGATAAGTTACGCAGAAGCGCGTTTGAATGGGCAAAAGGATAAAACATGAGGGTTGGATTGACATATAATGTAAAAAAAATCCCCCCTCACCCCCCTTTTACAAAGGGGGGAAGGGGGGATTTGCCTCCTGATTTTTTCGCAGAGTGGGATGATGAAGATACAATAGAGGCTGTGCGGAAAGCTCTGGCGAAAAGGCATGATATTGTTATGATAGAGGCAGATGAGGAGGCATATCTAAGGCTGAAAACAGAGAAGCCTGATATTGTTTTTAATATAGCGGAAGGCTTATGGGGTCAGAGCAGGGAATCACAGATGCCAGCCATGCTGGACATGTTGAGGATACCCTATACAGGCTCAGGGCCTCTCACGCTCGGCATCTGCCTTGATAAGGCCAGGGCAAAGGAGATTCTGCTGTATCATGGAATTCCCACAGCTAAATTTTGTGTGGTTTCAACCCCAGGCTCCGAGATCAGGACTCCGGACCACTTTTCTTTTCCCCTTATTGTAAAGCCTCTTTACGAAGGCTCCAGCAAGGGCATAAGGAACAATTCCATAGTCAATGACGAGGCAGAGCTCAGAGAGAGGACAGAATGGCTGATTGAAGAGTATAAACAGCCTGCCCTCGTGGAGGAGTTTCTGGAAGGGAGAGAATTTACCGTTGCCATGCTCGGCAACGGGGCTAACCTAAAGGCGCTGCCGGTTGTAGAGATAAATTACTCAAGCCTTCCTGCAGGGGTGAATCCGATATATTCTTATGAGGCGAAGTGGATATGGGATACGCCCGATAACCCGCTGGAAATATTCAAGTGCCCGGCGGATATTGACAGCGGCCTGCAAAGGGGAATAGAGACCGTATGCAGAGATGCGTTTAATGTCCTTGACATAAAGGACTGGTGCAGGATAGATATAAGGCTTGATTCAAACGGGAAACCCAACATATTGGAGCTTAACCCTTTGCCGGGGATTCTGCCTGACCCGAAGAGCAATTCATGTTTCCCAAAGGCGGCAAGGGCTGCGGGCATGGATTACAACAGGCTTATCAATGCCGTGCTGGATGCGGCGTGCGAAAGGCACGGGAAAGACAGTGAGCAGTGAGCTGTAAGCAGCAAGCAGTTTTTAAACTGTTCACCGCTCACTGCTTACTATTTTTTATGACACTAAAAAAAGTTGCCATTATCTATAATGATGATATGGATATGATGCTCGGAAAAGAGCATAATATTGCTTCGTGGGAAGGCGTTATAGATACGGCCAAGACCGTGGAAGCGGCATTGAAGTCTGAAGGGTTGTCTGTGGCCATTATCCCTTTGAGGGACAAAGTGGAAGGATTTATAAAAACCATCAAGCTGGAGAATGCCGATATTGTTTTTAATCTCTGCGAAGGGGCGATGGGAAGAAGCGTCTTTGAAATGAATGTGGCCGCTGTTTTGGAGTTGTTTGGCTTCAGATTTACAGGCTCAGGACCGCTTACGCTCGGCCTTGCGCTCCACAAGGCCAGGGCAAAGGGAATCCTGGCATACCATGCTATTCCAACTGCCGGTTCGTTTGTGATTTCAACTCCAAACTCCGAACTCCCGGCTCCAAACTCATTTCCCCTGATTGTCAAACCTGTTCAGGAGGACGCTTCTATCGGCATTGATAAAGATGCGGTTGTAAAAAACATGGCGGCTTTAAAAAAGAGGGTGGATTATGTTATAAAGAACTACAAACAACCTGCAATTGTAGAAGAATATATAGATGGAAGAGAGTTTAATGTCGCAGTTATAGGGAATAACAGGCCAAAGGCATTGCCTGTATCTGAGATAGATTTTTCCGGGCTTTCCGAAAACAACCCCAAGATTTGCACATACGAGGCAAAGTGGGTAACAGACAGTCCGGTCTATCTCAAGACGCCGCCTGTGTGCCCTGCCGACATTTCAAAAGAACTGGAACAAGAGCTTTTCAGCATAGCAGTAAAGGCGTATAATGCGCTTGGCTGCAGGGATTATGCAAGGGTGGACATGAGGATGGGAAAAGATGGAATACCAAAAGTCCTTGAAGTAAATCCAAACCCCGACATATCGCCGAATGCAGGTTTTGCAAGGAGCGCGGCAGCAGGCGGACTGGATTATTCACAGTTAATCCTTGAGATAGTAAAGATGGCGCACAACAGGTATCAAGACACTGAACAGTAAAGAAAGCAGGCGCAGGGATGGAAATAAAGATAAGAGGGGTGGAGGCAAAGGATAAAGATGCAATTGAATCCATTATAAGAGATAATGAAAACTTTACAGATGAGGAGAGATATTGCGCTGTTGAACTGCTGGATATTTACCTGAAAGACTTGTCCCCGAATGTTTCTATCGGGGAAACGGTAAAGGGAGAATACATATTTGTCTGCGCGGCAGACGAGACTGACAAACCGCTTGGTTATGTATGCTACGGCAACGCCCCGTTTACCGACGGCGTATATGACATGTATTGGATAGCCGTTGACCCGCCGTGGCAGGGCAAGAGGGTCGGCAAGATGCTGATAAAGCATCTGGAGAATATACTCAAACATGAGAATGCAAGAATGATTATTGCAGAGACATCGTCACAGCCAAAATATGATAAGGCGCGGTTGTTTTACGAAAAGAGTGGATTTATGGAGGCTTCAAGGATTAAGGACTTTTACAGGGTTGGAGACGATAAGATTGTATATATCAAACAGCTAAAAGGAGCAAGCTAATTTGGAACTTGAAAGCATAAAAAAGATTTACGCAAGCTATTCTAATGTATATGATGTGATATTCAAGGGGTTCTTCTATCCGAGGATCAAGCATGCGATACATTCCATGGGCATAATGCCAGGAGAGAAGATACTTGATGTCGGAGTAGGAACAGGCCTTTCACTCCCTCTATTTCCAAAGCATTGCAAGGTTGTGGGCATTGACCTGTCGTCTGCTATGCTCAAGAAGGCAAGACAAAAGATTAAGAAACTTGATCTTGATCATATAGAATTGATGGAGATGGACGCGATGAAGCTGAATTTTCCCGACGATACATTTGATAAGGTCTTCATCTCTCATGTAGTCAGCGTTGTCCCCGACCCTTACAGGGTGATGTCCGAGGTAAAGAGGGTCTGCAAAAAGAATGGACGAATAGTGCTTGTAAATCACTTCAAGAGCAAAAACAAGGTTATGGCAGGGATGGAAAAGATATT
>JACRNK010000228.1 GCA_016234985.1 Deltaproteobacteria bacterium | reverse complement strand
TTAAACCAGGCCTGCCGCCCGGCGTTCAAATCATTACAACTTATGACAGAAGCCATTTAATCCATAGGGCAATCGCAACACTTAAAGAAAAACTCATAGAGGAGTCCATAGTTGTATCTCTGGTATGCATTATCTTTCTTCTCCATTTCCGCAGCGCCCTTGTTGCCATACTCATGCTTCCCGTGAGCATCCTCATATCATTTATAGTGATGTATTACCTTAAAATCAACGCAAATATCATGAGCCTCGGCGGTATTGCCATTGCTGTCGGCGCTATGATAGACGGCGCAATTGTGATGATAGAAAATGCGCACAAACATCTTGAAAGAAGCAAACAAAATCCCCCTTTGAAAAAGGGGGACACAGGGTGATTTGACCACTGGCAGATTGTCATGGATGCCGCAAAGGAGGTGGGGCCGCCGCTTTTTTTCTCTCTTTTAATCATTACGGTTTCGTTTATGCCTGTGTTCACGCTTGAGGCGCAGGAAGGCAGGCTTTTTAAGCCGCTGGCATTTACAAAGACATTTGCAATGGCTGCATCCGCGCTTCTGTCTATTACCCTTGTGCCTGTGCTCATGGGTTTTTTCATCAAAGGCCGCATCATGCCTGAAAAGAAAAATCCAATCACAAGGATTTTAATCTGGATATACAAGCCGGTTATTAATCTTGTTCTCAGGGCAAAGCTCATGACCATATTTGTTGCAATTGCTGTGCTTATTGCAACCATATATCCTTTTAAGAAACTCGGCAGTGAATTTATGCCCACACTTTATGAAGGCTCGCTTATGTTTATGACCGCAACACTCCCCGGCGTGTCGAGCACAAAGATAAATGAGATACTCCAGACAACAGACAGGATTATAAAATCATTTCCTGAAGTGGAACAGGTATTCGGAAAGGTTGGCCGCGCCCAGACAGCCACAGACCCTGCGCCATTGGAAATGTTTGAGACAACAATAAATTTAAAGCCTGAAAGCGAGTGGCGGCCAGGCATGACCGTGGATAAACTTGTAGCTGAGATGAGCAAGGCATTAGAGATGCCCGGCATCCCAATACAGTGGTCAATGCCCATAAAGAACAGGGTTGATATGCTGGCAACAGGCATACGCACGCCTGTCGGCGTGAAGGTGTTTGGAAAAGATTTAAAGACCATTGAACAATTGGCAGTTGATATTGAGGCAACCTTAAAAATGGTTCCCGGCACATCCAGCGCATACGCAGAGAGGATTATCGGCGGATACTATGTTGATATTAAAATAAAACGGGATGAGGCGGCCAGATTTGGACTTAAGGTTGAGGATATACAGCAGGTGATTATGTCTGCCATTGGCGGAGAGAATATCACAACAACCGTAGAAGGTCTGGAACGATACCCGATAAATGTCAGATACAAAAGAGAGCTTAGGGATAATGTTGATAAGATTGGCAGGGTTCTTGTTCCAACCATGATGGGACAACATATACCGCTCTCGCAGGTGGCAGATATCAGATTGAGCAAGGGTGTGGCAGGCATAAAGACAGAAAATGCGCTCCTTAACACATGGGTCTTCGTGGATGTTCGGGGCAGGGACATCGGCAGTTATGTTCAGGACGCAAAAAAGGCTGTGCTGGAAAATGTAAAATTTCCTCCGGGCTATTATGTTGCATGGAGCGGCCAGTATGAATACATGGAAAGGGCATACGCAAAACTAAAGGTCATTGTGCCGCTTACCCTCGCCATTATATTTTTGCTGCTATACTTTAACTTTGGAAATATCACTGAGAGTTTGATTGTCATGCTTTCTCTGCCATTCTCTCTGGTTGGCGGCATTTGGCTTATGTATCTGCTCGGCTATAACATGAGCGTTGCAGTTGGCGTCGGGTTCATTGCCCTTGCCGGCGTTGCAGCCGAGACAGGAGTTATAATGCTTATCTATCTGGATAACGCATATAAGGAAAGATACTACAACGGGAAGATGAACACCCTTTCTGATTTATACGATGCGGTGATTGAAGGCGCTGTTGAAAGGGTGAGACCCAAGATGATGACTGTTGTCGCAATCATGGCAGGACTTCTTCCAATCATGTGGGGAACAGGCACAGGCTCAGAGGTAATGAAGAGGATTGCCGCGCCAATGGTTGGTGGGATGGTTACATCCACTGTATTGACGCTGGTTGTTATCCCGGCAATTTATGCTTTGTGGAAGGAACGAAAGAGCAATTAAGAATTTAAAATTATGAATTAAGAAATTAAAAATTCATAATTC
>JACRNK010000227.1 GCA_016234985.1 Deltaproteobacteria bacterium | reverse complement strand
TTTACAAGGTGTATTTCAAGTCTTTATAACTAAAACCCTTAAGCTCCGGGGTTTCAATGCCTTTATGCTGAATGAGAACTTTGAAATCATCGCCCATGCCGCCCGGCATCATAAGCTCCTTAATCCCTTGATTCCATTTAAAGGCTTCCAGATTGTTTATGGTTAACTCTGCTGTCTCTTTGAGCTCATCAAGTATGCCAAGGCCCATGAGGAAATAAAACTGTGTTGTAAAACCGGCAATCTCAAGGCCGGCATCCTTGCCTGCGAGCGCAAGGCTGGTAAAGTCCACCTTTGATGTTATATCCTGATATCCAATCTTCTGGAACGGGTTATCGTTCATTGTGTGTTTGTAATAACATTGAAGGCTGGAACCTCTGTCCGGCTGAAAGAGTTCTTTTGCAGGAAGGCCGTAGTCGATAGTAATAACAAAACCTTTGTCCAGCAATGCGCCGACAGATTTAATCCAGTCAATTGCCCTTAAATTTACCTCCGCCCTTTGTTTGTATTCAAGCCTGATTCCAAGCCTGTCAAAATATTCATTAAGTCTCTGGGTTGACGGTTCTCCTGTTATTTCCGTAAATCTGCCGTTCTCATATCTCATATATATTTCTTTCAGTCCGTTCAATTCAATGGTCCTGTGAACAGGGAACGCATCTATGAGTTCGTTGGAGATAATACAGCCGGTAATATTTTGCTTAATCTGTGTAATGCTTGTATGGAAAGAGGTCTTTTCAGGGAATATAGACGGAGAAGGAGGTTTTACATCCACCAATTTGAAATCAACCGTTTTATAGAATTCATGGAAGGAATTTTCGATTGCATCCTTAATCTGAAAGGAGAGCGTCCCTCTTCCGGCGCCAATCTCAACAATGGTAAATTGAGGCGGACAGCCGAGTATCTGCCACATTTGGTTTAACTGCGATGCAAGCAGGCTGCTGAATACAGGGCTTACATAAATGTTTGTAAGATAATCGCCGTTTGCTCCCCATTTGACGCTGTCAGAGACATAGTAGCCTTTGTCAGGACAGTAAAGCGCCATATCCATAAATTCAGCAAATGTTATACGCCCTTTTTTTTGAATTTGTGTTTTGATTTCTGAAATAAGGCCGGGGTGACCTGAGATATTGTCAGCCACAGTTCAACTCCATTGCAACAAAAAACCCGTTCTTTATAGCTGAAAAAGCAGCCTAAAAGCGGCATGTGAATTTTTCAGCCAAAACATTATTCGTATATCACCGATAGAACGGCAGGGCAAAATAAAATTAGTAAAAATCAGACCCCATTGCGCTTGCCTGAACAAAGTCTCTGGAAATCTGCCTGTCCGGAGCAAAATACGAAGGCGCTGGGGTCTCGAAGATGCACGGCAAGGCTTTGTTTTGGCTGAAAAATTCACATGCCGCTTTCCAATAGAGTTTTTTAAATAAAATTAACTTTTTTTATCTCAATCTTCCAATATGCCGACCCTGGCAATGCCTTCAAATATCTCTTCTCCGTGCGGTGCATTGTCAAGTTCAGATGTTAAATCCGTGCCGGCAAAGTGGGATTCAAGGTGAGCGCCGTCGGTCCAGAACACGCTGCCTGTCACATCATACACCTTGCCATTATATGCTATATACGCAGGCCTGCCGTCTTTGCCGTCAAACCGTTCTATTTCTTTTTTTGAGAATTTTTTTTCCATTCCATGCTAACCCTTTTACTTTCTTATCCCCAGGGTTGTTTCCCATGTGTCGGCGTGGCCTTCTTCATCAGCAAGGATCTCTTCCAGCATAAGCCTTGTGGTGGGGTCGCCTTCCTTTTCGCACAGTTTGATATGCTCTTTGTATCGTTTTATTGCGCCGTTTTCTGCGGCAAGGTCGTCCTTTATCATCTTTTTAAGGTCGCCGCCTCTTATTATCCCTGTAGGCTTTTGCACAGGAACGCCTCCCAGATAAACAATCCTTTCTCCCAGCTTCTCAGCGTGCTTCATCTCATCCATAGCGGTCTTTTTAAATATCTCAATTACCGCCGGACTTTCTATCCCTTCTGCCTCGTAGTGATGTCCCATATACTGGATTATTGCCGCCAGCTCAAAAGCCCTGTCCAGATTCAGCGCGTCGATGATTTTTTTGCTCATTTTATGTCCCTCCTTTTATTTTTAATGTTGCAAGTTTAGCAGAGGAAATTTGCTTTCGCAAGCGGAAAGTAAAAACCTACTCCCCCTTTTCTCTTTCCAACAGCGGGTAGGCGATATTCGCAATATACGAATTTATGCGCTTGAGATTTGTCAGGACATCCAGATGAATGGCGCTTGTATCTATAGATTCCTTCAACCCCAGATGAAGGCGGTTTATATGCGCCTGCCTTAAATCCCTTTCTATCTCTCCAAGCTTTGTCTTATGCCTTAACAGCCTATGCGCAAGCTCCGCATCGCCGCCTGTAAAGGCCGACACGCCCAATTCAAAATTTTCCATGACCTTTTGATGAAATTCCAGAATTTCATTTAGCCCGTCATGGGAAAATGACGATTGGGTTTTCATCTTCTTTTTTGCAAGCTCCATCAGATTTTTATCTATCACATCGCCGATATTTTCAAGATTGTTTGTAAACGTAATTACCTCAATCTCCCGTCTTGCCTGCTCTTCGGTCAAACCCTCCTGAGATAGTTTTGTAAGATAGAGCTTGATTTCTCTGTCAAGTATATCCACATCATCATCCCTTTCTTCTATAGCCTCCATAAGAGCCGTGTTGTTATTTTTAAAAACCTCTATGCTCTGTTTCAGCATATCCTG
>JACRNK010000226.1 GCA_016234985.1 Deltaproteobacteria bacterium | reverse complement strand
TTATATCCAATTTAATGGTAAGCCTGTATTCCTGAATCACATCATTCTTATTAAACGAAACAGGAGTTAAGTCATAACCTGTTATTGCGCCGTTCAATACAGCCTCAGCATCTTCCTCTGCAACCTTTACAATCCCGCTCTTTACAAACTCATCAACCAGGGAGATTGTAATAACAGTTTCCACATCGGGCTTTTGCACTTGATTTTTTAGAAACGGAATGGATATGGTTGCGATATTGCCCGGCATATTCCCGCCCTTGCCGGCAATATGATAACCGCAACCGTAAAGAACAGTGAACAGTAAACAGTAAGCAGTAAGCAGCAAGAGGCAAGCAATGTTTTTCCTGCCTACTGCATACTGCTCACTGCATACTTCTTCTGGCTCCTGACTTATGACTTTCATGTTGTTGCCGCTCCTTGCAATACAAGCTGTTTTAATACAATATTTTGGTGAACAATGATGTTCCCTATGGCTTACAGGTTTACAAATTATACTTTTTATATTATTGCTAAGCAAGAAGATTAACCGCCTTAATACCCTTCGGTAGTTATTCTGAAAATTGTAATGTGTTTTCTAACCTAAAGCTCATTGCCTATTGCCCTGCTCTACGAAAACTCATCCGTTTTTATTCCTAACTCCTTAATCTTTTTCCGAAGGGTGTTCCTGTTTATGCCCAGAAGCTCCGCTGTTTTGACCTGATTGCCGCCTGTCTTTTTTAATACAAGTCTTATAAGAGGCCTTTCCATGAACGGCAGGATAGTATTATAAAGCTCATGCTTGTCTTTTACGTTAATACTGCTTACGAATCCCTCAAGTCTGTTGTAGATAATATCTTCCAGCGAGTCCTTTGTCTGCTTTTTTTGCGGAAGGGCAATATCGTCAGGGGAAAGCACAGGATTAGAATATAAGAGCACAGCCCTCCTGAGGATGTTTTCAAGCTCCCGGACATTGCCTGGCCATGAATATGCCTTGAGCGCATCCATTGCCTTTGGCGAAAGGGTTCTGGGCTCAATCCCCATCTCTTCCTGAAATTTTTGCAGGAAATATTCGGACAGAAGCGGTATATCCTCTTTTCTGTTTCTAAGAGGCGGCAGTTTTACGGTAACGACATTCAATCTGTAAAGCAAATCTTCCCTGAATTTTTTTTCTTCAACAGCCTTTTCCAGGTCCTGATGCGTTGCCGCTATTATCCGCACATCCACTTTTATCGGCTGTTTGCCGCCGACCCTGTAAAATTCCTGGCCCTGTATAGCCCGAAGCAATCTGCTCTGCAGGTCAAGGGGCATGTCGCCAATCTCGTCAAGAAATAATGTTCCATTGTTTGCCAGCTCAAACTTTCCCTGCCTCGTCTCAACTGCGCCGGTGAATGCGCCTTTTTCATAACCAAAGAGCTCGCTTTCCATCAGCTCCTTTGGAATGGCTGCGGAATTGACGGCAACAAAAGGCCCTTCGGTTCTCAAGCTGTTTGTATGAATGAGTTTGGCGACAAGCTCCTTTCCCGTGCCGCTCTCGCCCTGAATAATTACTGAAACATCCTTTGGGGCAATCTTGCCGATAGTCTTGAATACATCCTGCACAGTCCTGCTTTTGCCGACAAATGTTATTTCCTTTGCTACCCTTTCCTTGAGCCTGTGCTTAAGAATAGAGACCTCTTCCTTTAATTTCCTGTGTTCAAGCGTCCTGTCAACCAGCATCTCAAGCTCCGCTATGTCAAAGGGTTTTGTTATATAGTCAAATGCCCCGCGCTTCATCGCCTCTATGGCATTTTTCATTGTCCCCTGAGCCGTCATTATGATGATCGGAGTCATGGAACCGGCCTCTTTAATTTCCTTCAATACATCAAGCCCGTCTTTTTCAGGCATCCGTATATCCATTATTGCAAGTGAAAAATCCTGCGTATTCAGCATTTCAAGGGCGGTCTTGCCGTCGCGCGCCTCTGCTGTGTCTATATTTTTGTCCTTAAACATCTGCTGAAGGACCCACAAGATGCTTTCGTCGTCATCCGCTATCAAAACCTTTTTTTTCACCTAAAAATCTCCTTACATTTTTGATTATACTTTCTCTTTATCTTTTCAAAAAGTATCTCATGCTCTATGTTTGGAAAACATTTTTTATATCAGTCTTGAGGATATATTTTTCATTTTGCTCCATAGGAGCATACTGTTTGTAGAAATAAATTGTCAAAAATATTATTAGCTCCATAGGAGCGGCCTGTTTATTCAACCCATGCAAACAAATATTTTTCATCGTATTCAATCTTAAACTTTTTCAGGAAATCAACATATTCTTCTTTAAAAGTTTTTTTGCGATGATGTTCTTCCTGTTTTAAAATATATTGAATCACATCATCAATCTGGCTTCTTGAATAAGAGAATGCGCCGAACCCTTCCTGCCAATTGAATTTGCCGTAAATCCATTTTTTATCGTTGATGAAATTGGATGAACCGGCCTTTATGTCTCTTGCCAAATCTGAAATTGCTATAGCCGGTTTCAATCCGACAAGCAGATGCGTATGGTCAGGCATACAAAATACGGACAACAATTTTTGTTCACGGTTTTGCGCGATGCCCGTGATGTATTTGTGCAATTCCTCTCTATGCTGTTTCGGAATAAGGTTTTGTCTGCCCTGCACGGCAAACACAATCTGAATATAAATTTGAGAATAGGTGTTCGGCATGATTTACAGGCCGCTCCTACGGAGCTTTCGTTTTTTGGTTATGAATCTTGTTTCTACAAACAGTTCGCCTCTACGAGGCTGATTGCGCGTAGCATAGCAAACTCACAACTGCCTCTCCGCTATCGGCAGAAATATTGAAACCACGGTCCCTTTTCCTTTGTCGCTTTCTATCCTGAAAAAGCCCCCGTGCTCTTTAATTATCCTGAATGACAATGCAAGGCCAAGGCCGCTTCCCTTTGCCTTTGTTGTAAAAAACGGCGTAAACAGTTTTTCCATATCATGCTTTGATATGCCGCAGCCGTTGTCCTTTATCTCTATGGAGGCCATTTGGGCGGCTTTGTAGCCCTCCTCAACAAGATGAAAGTCCGTAAGTATCCTGGTATTTACCATTATTTCACCGGTTTTATCAACTGCCTCAATAGAGTTTTTGATAAGGTTTAAAAATACCTGCGTCAGGTGTTCTTTATCTCCCACTACCGGCGGGAGGCTTGGGTCATAACTTTTAATGAGGTGCGCCGCCTTTTCCCCCGTCATGGCGCCTCCGAGCAATATGACCGTATCCAGGACCTCGTGGATATTGAGAGGCTTTGGGTTTATCTTGCGCGGGTTTGCAAAGTCTAAAACCTCTTCAAGTATCCTATTCAACCTGTCAACCTCTCTTATAATAATATCCGTATATTCAATCAAGCCTGTTTCTTTAACCTTTCTTGACAAAAGCTGAGCCGCCCCGCGAATGCCTCCGAGCGGATTTTTAACCGCATGGGCGACTCCTGCGGCAAATGTGCCAAGAAAGGCAAGCCTGTCTTTTCTTATGGATTCCTCTGTAATGGACTTTATGCTTGAAAGGTCTCTTAAAAGCGCGACAGCCCCGATGATCTCCCCATTTGCATCAAGCACAGTTGATGTGGTCACGCCAACAGGCGCCATGGCTTCCATCCCCCCGCCCATCCGCTGGCTGATTATATTTTCATGCTCTATAAAAAGTTTTCCCTGCTTTAGAGTTTTCTCCAGCATATCCGC
>JACRNK010000048.1 GCA_016234985.1 Deltaproteobacteria bacterium | reverse complement strand
CTCCATTGGATACTAAGCAATTTTCTCAGCTCGATAGTAATAATAGTAATAGTGGTCTTTCAGAGGGATATAAGACGGGCGCTGGTCCAGGTTGGCAAAACATCATTCCTGGGCAGAGGCGAAGGCTCAAAGGAAGATATTTTTGAGGAGCTGACCAAGGCAGCCTTTCAGATGTCCGGGAAAAAGACCGGCGCACTGATAGTTCTGGAAAAAGATGTGGGATTGGGAGATTATCTGGATATGGGGATAGAGATAGACGCAAAGGTGAGTTCAGAAATGCTGCTTTCCATATTTAATCCACGATCGCCGGTCCATGACGGCGCGGCAATAATCAGAAAGGCAAGGATAAACAGGGCCGGCTGTTTTCTTCCATTGACAAGAGATAAGGAGATAAGCAAGTCTTTGGGAACACGGCACAGGGCTGCGCTTGGGCTGACCGAGGAAACCGATGCCGTAATCATAGTTGTATCAGAGGAGACAGGCGAGGTTTCTCTGGTTGTTGACGGAGGGATAGACAGGAACATGGACGCATCCACACTGCTGAAAAAGCTCAAAGATATATTCAGCGGCAGCCATTCACAAGATGAAGCGCAGGATAAAAAAAGGATGTTTTCATGAGAGCGTTTTTTTTGAAATAGTTTTTCTTTAAAAATAAGACCTTAAAGATAATGTCCCTTGTATTTGCAATAGCCATGTGGATTCTGGTTGAAGGCGAGAAAAGGACAGAGGTCGGCTTTTTGATTCCCATTGAGTTCAGGAATCTTCCCAAGGATATGGTAATAATCGGCGAGCCTGTAAAAGATGCGGAAGTGCGGGTTCTTGTTTCAAAAAAAGTTCTGGCAAAACTTTCTCCGGCCCAATTAGCCGCGCCCATTGACCTGTCCATGGCCAAACCGGGCATTAACAATCTTATCGTTGTTCCGAGAGACATAAAAATTCCAAAAGGCGTAGAACTCATAAAGGTAAACCCGTCGTCCATACTGATTCATCTTGAGACCATTGCCAGCAAACTTGTCCCTGTAAAGGTAAAGATAGTTGGAGCGCCTGCATCGGGCTTTAGGGTGAAGGGCGTTTCTGTGGAACCTGATTCAGCGGCAGTGTTCGGGACGCCGGGCCAGTTAAAAGATATAAACGAAATATATACCGCTTCAATGGACATAAGCGGGATAAAGGCAGATAAGACCAGTATGCTGGCCATACAGCTTGCCGATACGGAACTAAAGAGGGCGGAACCTGATGTTGTAAGGGTAAAGGTTTCTGTAGCAAGGATGCGGAAAGCCGTAAAATAGCGATTAAAAACCTCGCTATTTTACAAACCTGCATGAGCTTCGCTCACAAAGGGGCATGAAAATTTTGTAGGGGAGACCCTTGTGGTCTCCCGTTTACGGGAGGGGACAAGCCCCTCCCCTACGATAATTATGAATAACGGTATTTTGGGGGAAAGGGAAAAATTTATGAGAAAATTATTCGGAACCGACGGCGTCAGAGGCGTTGCCAATATTCATCCCATGACTGCGGAAATTGCCATGCAGCTTGGAAGGGCAATAGCGTATCTATTCAAAAAAGAGCCGCGAAGACATAAGATTGTAATCGGGAAAGATACCAGACTGTCAGGATATATGCTGGAAACCGCAATGGCTTCCGGCATATGCTCCATGGGCGTTGATGTGATGCTGGTAGGGCCTCTTCCCACGCCAGGCATTGCCTTTATCACATCCAGCATGAGGGCGGATGCAGGCGTTGTGATTTCAGCGTCGCACAACCCGTATCAGGACAACGGCATAAAGTTTTTTTCAAGAGACGGCTTTAAGCTGCCTGATAAACTTGAGGCAGAGATAGAAAATTTTATATTTGACAAGAATGAGCCGTCCCACAGACCGACCGCCGGCGATATTGGAAAGGCGCACAGGATTGACGATGCCATAGGCAGATATGTCGTGTTCGCAAAAAACACGTTTCCAAAGGAATTAACGTTGGACGGTTTGAAGATAGCCGTTGACTGCGCAAACGGCGCCGCATACAAGGTTGCGCCTGAAGTCTTTTATGAACTTGGCGCAGAGGTTTTTCCAATCGGCGTCCAACCGGACGGCGGAAATATAAATGACAAATGCGGTTCATTATATCCTGAGGTTGTCGCAAAATTAGTTAAGGAAAAGAAGGCGGATATCGGCATTGCATTAGATGGCGATGGAGACAGGATGATTTTGCACGGATATAATGTGGGCGGCGAGCAGTCAGGCCACCTGATATTTATGGATCATACGACAACAGGCGACGGAATTATCTCTGCCCTGCAAGTTTTAGCCATAATGGTTAAGGAAGGCAAAAAACTCTCTGAGCTTTCCGGCATTATGCGGACATTTCCGCAAATTCTTGTAAATGTAAAGGTAAAGGAAAAGAAAGACCTTTTAACCATCCCGCATATTGCAAAAAGAATAAAAGAAGTGGAAAGCAAATTGAACGGGCATGGAAGACTATCTGTCAGATATTCCGGCACAGAATTACTCGCCAGAGTTATGCTGGAAGGAAAAGATGAAAAAGAGATAAAAAAGATGGCAAGATATATTGCAGATGCGATAGAAGCAGAATTAGGAATTAGGAAATAGGAAATAGAAGTCAGGAATATCATCAATCTTTGTATCGGAAAAGTGGCGCAGTAAACCCCGTTAGAGAATTATGTTCTCTAACGGGGTAAAGAGATCAAATATCTTCTATCTGACGATCTGCTGATCCGTTTCTTCCTGAAATCTCTTTTGGATTGACAGAATCTCATCCAGCCCTTTAAAAAATGCGCCTGACACCTGAGGGTCAAATTGACTCCCCTCGCCTTTTTTAATCTCCATCAGCGCATCCTCATTTGAAAAGGCAGGTTTATAGGGTCTTTTTGTGGTCAGGGCGTCAAACACGTCGCATACGGCAATAATCTTTCCGGACAAAGGTATCTCATCGCTGTGAAGTCTGTGCGGATAACCCGTGCCGTCATACCTTTCGTGGTGTGAAAGGGCTATCTCCTGAGCCTTCTGGAGAAGCCTTGATTCCGGAGTGGAAAGTATCAGGCCGCCGATGATAGGATGCGCCTTAATCTTTTCAAACTCCTCGGGTGTAAGTTTATCAGGCTTAAGCAGGATGGAGTCAGGCACGCCTATCTTTCCTATATCATGCATTGGCGCTGCCGCAAATATATCTTCCACCTCATCGCCTTTCATATTCATATTCCTTGCGACAACCGCTGAATAATGACCGAGCCGCATTATATGATTGCCTGTTTGATCGTCCCGGTATTCTGCTGCCCTGGAAAGCCTGTATACTGTCTCAAGTTCCGCGGTCTTTAATCTGTCATGGGTCTTATACGCATACGCCTCCATAGCAATGCTCATATCCAGAAAAAAGACCTTTGTGAATGCGTTAATAGCCTGCTGCGCCTTTTCCGGTTTATCAGGATATTTAAGAAAGATGCGGTCTGCTGCAAACTGAAAACAATTGGTATATGCCCCTATATACCACCCCGGCCCAACCCCAATCCTTTCATGGGTATAACCTATTTTAAAACGGTCATTAAAGTAGTCCCTGCCATAATTCCCTTTTAAAAGTTGCGTAAAGTATTTTTTCACCGAAGGCTTCAATCTCTTTATGACATCTGTATCCATTATAAATGCCGATGTCTCCTTTTGCTTTAATATATGCCCGCAAAAATCTGCAATAAATTCGTCTATATGCAGGGCAAAATCATCCTTCATGGCTATAATGGTTCTTTTGTCCTTTTTTGTGACAGAGAGATATTGCAGCCATCTTTCCCTGTCGTGTCTATCTAACGGTTTTTCTTTATGTATCCAGTCCCGGAGCGCCTTCATCCCGTTATCTCCTCCAGCGTCTTTAAAACCTTGCCAATGTATCTATCGTCTGCCGCTCCTGTCCCCCTTAATAAAGGGGGCGGGGGGGTTGTCCCCCAGAAATACCGCTCTATACCCTTATGGTATCCCCATCTGCGGATATTGTCAGCAAGGATAAATGTGCCTAATCTGATATTAGTGTCAATGTCAAAAAGGTCAGCGTCAAGCCCGAGCTCCTCTGCCATATGCGGCATGACCTGCATCAGGCCGATTGCCCCTTTTGGGCTTACTGCAAAAGACCTGCCGCTGCTCTCCACAATAATAATTGCCATTACGAGATATGGGTCTATTTCCTGAAGGCTTGAATACTTTTCCACCAGGCTGCATATGGCATAGATCTCTATTATAGTAAGTTTGGGATTGACCTTTGCCAACCCATTGCCCAGGGCAAGTATCTTCTCATCCGAAAATCCCCCCATCCCCCCTTTTCCAAAGGGGGGCAAGGGGGGATTATTTTGGATTTCAGATTGCAGGTCTTTTATTCGTAGGGGCAATTCGTGAATTGCCCCTACCCGGGACAGGGACATTTTTGTCTCTGCCAATTCATCAGTTGCGGCCGCCATTATTAAGAGAAAAAATGTGATAGAGAGTACCGGTCTCATATCATCTCCTCTATCCCATTATCCGCCTGCCCCCGAATGCTTCTATCCCCGATAGGAACTTCGGGGACGGGCAAAGGTCTGGATACGGATGTAATCTCTACCATCCGCTCATTATCTGTATGGAGGTCTTTTGCTGAAACCTGAAGGATGCCGTCGCTGTCAATGGTAAATTGCACCTCTAATCTGGGCGTCCCGGCCGGCATAGACGTGATATCAGTCAGCCTGAAATTTCCCAGACTCATGTTGTGTCTTGCCATGCCCTTTTCGCCCTGCAGGATATGGATATCAACAGAGGTCTGGTTGTCTTCTGCTGTTGTAAATATCTTGTTCCTGGATACCGGGATTTGAGTATTCCTGTCAATGACCTTTGCAAATACCCCGCCCTGCGCCTCAATGCCCAATGACAGCGGG
>JACRNK010000047.1 GCA_016234985.1 Deltaproteobacteria bacterium | reverse complement strand
AACAGGCAGCGGCGCTGTGATATTTGAAGAGGTTGACGCGGAATTTTATGAAGGTGAAATGGCCGCCATTATAGGGCCGCTTGGTTCAGGCAAGGCTACATTGCTGAGGCTGCTTCTGGGGCTTGAAAAACCTCAACAGGGCAGGATTTCTCTGTTTGGCAAAGATATAGGAGGGCTCGAACGACAAGAGATTGATATGTTGAGGCACGGCATAGGCGTTGTTTTTGAAAATGCCGCGCTTATAAGCAATCTTAAGGTGGTTGAAAATGTTATGCTTCCGATCCAATACCACAGTGATTTGCCTGCCGATGCCATAATGGAGCAGGCGGTTTCTCTTCTTCATTCTGTAGGATACAGGGGCGACATGTGGGAGCTTCCGGGGCCATTGCCGTCTTATACAAAAAAAAGCATTGCGTGGCCAGGGCAATGGCGCTTGACCCTGTGGTTATGATATATGATAGACTCATGGAAGGATTAGATGCGAGTCAAAGTTTGCAGCTGCTTAAATTTGTGGAGGAATTTCATAGGAGTAAAAAGAACAGGTTAAGCATTATGATAGCCAATGATGAAAGTGATATAAAAGATATAAAGTTAGACAGGATGTTGAAGATAGAAAACAGGAGAATTGCTTAAATGGCCACGGCATCGGTTCGACAGACTCACGATAAGATAGAGCAAAAAGACCCCAGATTCAAAAACCTTGAAAAAAAGGTAGGCATATTTGTTTCTCTTGTTGTTATCGTGATATTGGCTCTGTTCTTTTTCATGGCAAAGGAAAGGGGGATATTTACTAAAAAATATTCGCTGTTTTTCATTGTTGACAGCGGGAGCGGTTTTATTGAAGGCATGCCTGTGAAATTATCAGGGTTTAAGATCGGGAAGTTGAAGTCCATGTCTTTGACCTCCGAGGCCAGGGTAAAGGTAGTCCTTGAGATAAATAAAGAATACCAAAAATGGATAAGACAGGGGTCTGTCGCCAGAATGATGAAAGAAGGGGTCATAGGAGAGGCTGTGGTGGATGTCAGCGTAGGGCCTTCTTCCGGCCAGATGATAGAAGACGGAAAAGAGCTCCCCAATGAAAAAGTTATGGGAATAGAAGAAATGCTCGTAAAAGAGGTAAAACCTGTTCTTCAGGAGATTAAGGAAACCATCAGCTATATAAATAATCCGGAGGGCGATATAAAGAGGTCTCTCGCCAATATTAAAAAACTGTCAGAGGGATTGTTAAATACAAAGAATAATCTGGATGAGGTTTTGAAAGAGGCAAAGGTTACTGTTAAGGAAGCAACCTCTGCATTTTCCAAACTTGATAATATCGGCGAAAAGGCTATGCCTGTTATTGATAAGCTTAACGTTGTTGCAGGAGACGCGGAGAAGGCGTCAAAAAAGATACCGGAGGTTGTTGATAAGGTTGATAAGGTGATGGATGATGTAAAAGAGTTCAGCAATGTCCTTTCAAAGAAAAGCCATGGAGTGAAAAACATGCTTGAGGATACCGAGGATATGCTGAATGACACAAAAGATATTATAAAAGGGGCAAAGGATACCTGGCCCATAAGTTCCATGGTATCGCCGCCAAAAGAGGAGTTTAAACTTATTCCGCTGGATGGGTCTGGGAAGGGAGAGTAATGCTAAAGGCAATTACTAATTACGAATTACGAATTACGAATTTAAAATCTAAAATCGTAAATCTTAAATATAGAAGCCTTTTACTGCTCACTGTTTACTGTTCACTGTTCACTGTCTTCTACGGCTGCGCTTCCGCAAAGAAATCCGAGCTGCCTGATGTCCAGATTGAGGCGATTGAATATAACCAGAGGGGCGTTAATGCAGTTCTTGCAGGGAATTATGACAGGGCAGTGATTGAATTTAAGAGGTCGCTTAAACTGAATACAAGCATAGACAATCAAAACGGCGTATGTGCAAACCTTTTAAATCTTGGAAGGGTCTATCTTGCGGCAGACAGGTTTGATGATGCAAGGCCGGTATTGGAGAAGGCGCTGCAACTCGGATTGAATATTAATGATCAGCTTATGATATCAGAGGCATACGCTTGCCAGGTATCATTATCTGACTGGAAACAATAACGATGCTATAAATATATCAGAAAAGGCTGCGGCCATAGACCGTAAGCAAGGTTATCATACGCTCGGCAACAGGCTTAATATAATGGGACTGGCATACAAAGAAAGCAACAGGCCGGAAGAGGCTGAGAAGGCCTTTAATGAAGCCCTTGCGTTTTCCAAAAGCCATGCAAGGCTGGCAGATACCGCTGATGCATTCAGGGGGTTGGGAGATATTTTGGCGGAAAAGGGGGATTATAAAAAGGCAGGGGAGTTGTATGAGAATGCGCTTTCAATAGATAAAAAGATTGGCGCTGACGCAAAGATTTCCATTGACCTCTCTACTCTTGGTGCGCTAAGCCTGAAAATAAATGATGCGAAAAAGGCGCTTGATTTTTTTATCAGGGCATATGAAATTGACAGCAGCAGAGGGGATGGTAAAAGAGCGCTGAAAAACCTTGATAAAATAACAGAGATATATACAAGATTGGGGGATAAAGATAGCGCAGCGGCATATTCTTTGGAAAAGGAGAAACTTTTGAAACATGTCCCCGAAGGTCTTAATCGGGGAAAAGAAAGGATTAAGGAGCAGTGAGGAAGATCAGGATATTGGTTGTTGATGATGATGAAAGGCATGTAGTGCTTTTGACTTCAAAGCTTCAATCCGATCGTTATGAAACAGATGAAGCCTATGACGGCCTTGAGGCGCTTAAAAAGGTTGAAAGCTTCAACCCCGACCTTATACTTATGGATGTAATGATGCCGAAGATTGATGGATATGAGGCTGTTAGAAGGCTCAAGACAAGCGAAAAAACAAGGTATAT
>JACRNK010000210.1 GCA_016234985.1 Deltaproteobacteria bacterium | reverse complement strand
TTCCTGAATGCCGTTGTTATCAGTCAGGAGTATGCTCAACTCTGCATTGTCATGGCAGCCTAAATCTTTTAATGCCATCTTTGCCAAACTGCTTATCGCTTTTAACCCCACCTTCTCCTTCTGCTTGTTTTGTATCAAGACCTTCAATAGCTTCCCCCTCAAACAGATATTCTGCCGGCTCCGGATATTCTATCCTTTGATGAAACATTCCGATGAGCGCCCTGTTAAAACTTTTGGCAATGGCATCAAGATCTTTCAGTGTCAGTTCGCATTCATCAAGCTGGCCGTCCACAAATATCCTGTTTATTATCCTCTGAACCATAGAGTGAATCTTCGCCGGTGTTGGATCTGGAATAGTCTTTGATGCGGCCTCAATTGCATCCGCCAGCATCACCAGACCCGCCTCTTTGCTCCTTGGTTTAGGTCCGGGATACCTGTAATCCTTCTCATTTACTTCAGGAATCTTTATGCCTTCCATATTTTTAGCCTTTTGATAAAAATAGCTTATAAGGGATGTTCCGTGGTGCTGCCGGATTATCTCTACAATCTCCTCGCCAAGCCTGTGTTCATGCGCAAGCTCTACGCCTTCATTTACATGCGATATAAGTATCCTGGCGCTCACATCAGGGGCAAGGGCATCATGCCTGTTCTCGCCCCTCATATTCTCAATAAAATATAATGGGTTTTTTACCTTGCCGATATCGTGATAGTAGGCGCTGACCTTTGCCAAAAGGGGATTGGCATTTATCTCCTCTGCCGCCGTTTCCACCATACTCCCGATGATAATTGAATGATGATATGTGCCCGGGGCGTGAAGGGCAAGCTCCTTCAACAGGGGGTGATCCATCCTCGCCAGTTCAAGATGCCTTATATTGGTGGTATATCCGAATACAATCTCAAATATAGGCGCAACGCCTGTTACTATTACTGATGTTATCTGGCCGCCAAGAAACCCGAAGAGGATTGTAAAAGCATCATCTTTTACAGACCAGCCTCCGCTCAGGATGATAAGGCTCGCAATAACAAGCGCATTGATGCAGCCCAACATCAACCCTGCCTTTGTTATCGTAGCCCTTTGCGTAGCGTGGCGCACGCCTTTAGCCGCTATAATCCCGCCGATAAAAAAATATGACGCAAGACTTAAACTGCCTTCTAAAAATATTCCTGAAATCAGGCTGATTACTGCGGCAAAAATCAACGCTGTCTCTGAATTAAGAAAAAGCCTGATAAGCATCGGCCCTGCGGCTACCGGCAGAAGATATAGATATACATGAGAGGGAATGACAGGAAAGGCTGTTTCTATGGACCTTGCAACAAACATAGAAAGCCTGACAGAAACAAGAACCGTTGCCAGTATGACACCCATGAGAAGCACATCCTTGGGTGACGATGCGAATTTTCTTATATTCTTTGCAGAAAAGGTATAGGCAGCGTAGAAAAGGATAATGCTAAAAAGAAAAATGCCGATGACAGAAACTGCAAACCCTTTGCCATAAGAAACATCCTGCGCCGCCTTTAGCTTCTTTATAGCATCTTCCGTAATCCTGTCCCCTGCCCTTACAATAATCTCCCCTTTTTTTATATCCGTCCCTTGTATTGCGATATCATAGTCTGCCATGACATCTATGGCAGCAATATCGCCAACCTTGTAGGAATATCCCATGAGCGATATATTGGTAGAAAATAAAAAGGCCACAATGCCGCTAACGAGAATAGCAGTGGCCCATTTCTGGAAAACCGGGGATTTTATTGATGCCGTGTGCATAATAACAGTTCGGAGTATTGAGTTCTGAGTTCGTAGTAACTGCCAACTACAAACTACGAACTACTGACCTCGTCCTCTTCTTTCTTCCTTCCCCTCCCCTCATAAGCCTTGATTACCTCCTGAACCAGAGGATGCCGCACCACATCCTTTTCCGTGAAAGAGGCGAACCCTATGCCTTCCACGCCTGAGAGGATTTTCTGCGCCTCCACAAGGCCGGACGGTTTTGCCAGCGGAAGGTCTATCTGCGTTATATCTCCTGTTATCACGGCCTTTGAGCTGAATCCGAGCCGCGTCAAAAACATCTTCATCTGCTCCGAGGTGGTATTCTGCGCCTCATCCATTATAACAAAAGAATCATTCAGGGTTCTGCCGCGCATAAACGCCAGCGGCGCAACTTCAATTGTCCCGCGCTCGATGAGTTTTTCCGCCCTCTCAAAATCAATCATGTCGTGCAGCGCATCATAGAGCGGCCTCAAATACGGGTCAACCTTTGCAGCCAGATCACCCGGCAAAAATCCAAGTTTCTCTCCGGCCTCAACCGCAGGCCTGGTAAGGATTATCCTCTCGACCTCTTTTTTGGAAAGAGCCGCAACTGCCATTGCCATAGCAAGATAGGTCTTGCCTGTTCCTGCCGGACCGATGCCGAAGACAATATCGTATTTTCTGATGGTGTCTATATATCTTTTCTGGGCAGGGCTTTTAGGCGAGATAATCTTTTTTTTATAAGAGATGTAAACCGTGTCCATGAACATATCAACCAAACGGACATTTTTATCCATCTCAATCGCGCGTATGGCATAGTCTATATCCGTTGGATGAAGTCCATAACCCTTTTGCAAAAGGTCTGTCAGTTCATTCAAAAGCCTCTCCGCTACAGAAACCCTCTGCGCCTCACCGTGGACTATCACCATGTTGCCTCTGGTGTCAAGCTTCACCCCAAGCTTCTTCTCCAAACGCTTCAGGTTCTCGCCTGACTCGCCAAACAAGGCGACCGCTATGGCATTGTCTTCAATGGTGATGTGCTTAAATATTTTTTCTTCTATGTTTAACAAGATTGAACTCCGTTACTAATGTTTATTAGTCCGCCAGCACAAAAGGCAACTGTTGTTCTATTTTTCGTTTGTCGGTCAGTCCGTGATTGTGTTGGTCGATATGATCAAGTTCAAAATTACAAACAAGCGCTTCGACAATTGTCCTGCGGTTTTCAACCTTGCCGCCATAATGATAAAAAGGGTCTTTCGTAACGAGGTTAAAATTATTCTACAACTTTTTAATCATTTCATTGTCCCGATAGTCGTTGTGATGCCAGGTTGAAAGAATGAATTTCGCTCTCGTCTCGCTCAACAAGTTAAATAAAAGTTCTTCGTCTTGCTCTGTCCAACCGTTATAGTAATCAACATAACGGCCGAAATATGGCGGGTCGCAATAGATGATGTCGTCTTTAGTTGCTACTGGAATAATATCGGAAAAATTTTTATTTGTAAAAATCCAATGGTTGTTAATGACTGACTTTACTTTTGAAACTTGATTTACAATCTTTGTAATATATGCCTGATTAAAACGGTTTGGCTTTTTACAAAACGGGATATTCCAATTCCCTTTCCCGCCAAACCGCATCATCCCATTAAATCCTGCCCGTGAAAGGAAGAGAAAATCAAGAGAAGAAAAATCTTTATTGAATCTGTCACGCACTTCTTTGAAATAAGCATAACCGTTATCATCAGCAGTTAAAAGTTTTTTGCCTTCTTTTTCAAGATAGTGTTTTACAATAGCTGGAGTAATGGTTCCATCTTGAATGCCTTTGTAGAAGTTGATGATATGAGGATTGGTGTCATTGAGCAATGCTTCTTTGAAACCGGAATTGAAAGCAACTACACCTGTCCCCATAAATGGCTCAATCCATTTTCCGTTGGAGTGCGCTTTATCAGCAACATCCATAATCCAAGGAACAAGTTTGGTTTTTATTCCTTGGCTTTTAATCGGTGGGACGATAGTTTTCATTTCCATTTTTCTTTTTCGTAAGTTTTATGACAATCTTTT
>JACRNK010000209.1 GCA_016234985.1 Deltaproteobacteria bacterium | reverse complement strand
TAAAGACAGTTAAGGGAGAAAAGGGATGGCACGTATTAGTTGAGATGATAGAAAAACATTCCATCCCTGACGGCATGGATATTCTGGCAACATACGAGGCAATTCTGGATGACAGCGGCAATCTGCTGGAATTTAACCGTCAGCGCATGCGTAAACGGATAGAGACTGTGGAACCATAAAGGCAGGGTCAGGCTATCCCAAAATGCAGGAGATAGGGATTATATGAACGGCATAAATAAGTTGACATGGTATTAAGAAATCCTAAATCCTAATGTCTAATTTCTAATAAATGTCCAATGACTAAATTTCCAATGTTTTTTGACATTTGACATTTTATTAGAAATTAGGATTTAGAAATTAGAAATTTATTGTAGTATCTACTTATTTTTGTCGTTGACTATAGTATATGAAGTTGCCATTTACAAGTTTAAGCATAAGAATGCCGGCTGCAAGCCATTTCCCGCCGGTCACACTCTACTGGTTGCGGAGGTTTAAGGCGGGTTTCAGGCGCGGGCAAGGGGTCGAGCGAAAGAGAGAGATCCCTCCCGCGAATGTCGGGACAATAAGGGCGCTGGCTGAAATCATAATATTGCCCGTAAGACTCATAACCACCATTGTAGAACAGACCAAAAAGCAGGCAGAGGAAGAAAAACAGAAAGCAGAAAAGATAGAAAGCAGAAAGAGGTGAATAAATGGCTCTAAATGCAGGAATCAAAACAATGAATGACAGCGCTACCCTGGTGGATGTAATAGACAGGGTTTTGGATAAAGGGATTGTCATCAATGCGGACATTGCCATATCCATTGCAGGAACAGAACTCCTCAATATAAGGATAAGGGCAGCCATTGCCTCATTTGAGACTGCCGCAAAATACGGCATGGCATTTCCCTTAGGCACAAATCTTGAAACCGCGGCATGGAATGAGGCAATGGTGTCAAAAGAAAACTGCCCCCAATGCAAAAAAAGACAGCCTGTGGAAGAACTTTTGGAGAGCGGCTGTCCATGGTGCGGATGGATGAGTGACAAGGCAAGGCAGGTTAACGCATAAGGGTTGCTTATTGTAAATTGCAAAAAATAGGTTAAGGTTGAGGTTAAGGTTGAAGAAAAACCTCTTTGCCTTCCCTAACCTGTATTTCTCTCAACCTCAACCTAATTCCTATATATGAACTTAGACATAGATAAAGATGATGTGAAAAAAGGGGTGCTGGGTCTGGTCATTGCGCTGGTAGAGATTATACGGGACATACTAAAACTGCAGGCGGTTAGACGAATGGATGGAGAGGGATTAACCAGCGAAGAGATAGAAAGGCTGGGCAGGACACTAATGGAACTTGACAGGGTTATTGAAGAGATAAAAGAGGACTATGGAGTTTCTGAGTCCGTGAGAAAAGTGAGGGATAGTCTGGATAATCTTGCGAATGGGATGGTTAATAATACAATTAGAAATTAAAAAATTCAGGTTCTTTCGTAAAAAAGTGGATGATGGACTACAAGATATTAATGTCTAATTTCTAATAAAATGTCAAATGTCAAAAAAGCAAAGTATGAATTGGAGATTTAGTAATTGGACATTTCACCTGAAAATGCTTCATATTCACATTACCGTAGCGTTGCCCTTTATGGGCAACGGTTTTTCGTTGGGGATAAACCCCAACGCTACAAAAATCCAATTTTCATCACCCCTCGTGAGCCAAAGGCTCATGGATGTTTCATTAGAAATTAGACATTAGGATTTAGGAATTGTATTTACAGGGAGGTTCACTATGGACGGCAGATACATATATTGCATAACCGATGGCAGGGAAGATCTATCACTGGGGAAGGTCGGCATAGAAAAAGCAGAGGTATACACCGTTCCCTTTTGTAATCTTTTAGCAGTTGTCCATAACTGCGAGGCTAAGGCATATTACTCAGAGAATGGGGATGCCGTGATAAATTGGGTAATCACACATCAGCAGGTGGTTGACGAGGCATGGAAGAGGTTTGGAACAGCGCTCCCCATAACCTTCAATACCATTATTAAAGGCAGCGCAGCGCATGTCCGGGCATGGCTTAAACAGGAGTATGAAACCCTGTGTAAAAAGATTCTCCGGTTCAGGGGC
>JACRNK010000208.1 GCA_016234985.1 Deltaproteobacteria bacterium | reverse complement strand
TTGGATTCCTTCTTTTTCGCCATGGCAGGTATATATTAGTGGATTAGTTTCCAATTGTCAAGCGAAACAAAAAACTTCGAATTTTCTTGACTAAAAGAGGAGTTGTGTTAAAATCATATTCTATGGTGCGTCCAGCAAAGCTGTAACAAGCTAACGGATGTAAGTTCCGTATGGGTAAGTGCCAAGACACCCAGTAGCTAACTCCACTGTAACAGAGTAATCTGTTATGGCAGAGCGGAGTGACAAACTTCCATACTTAAAGATAAGATACTTTAAGGGATGGCGGTGCGAAGCTACAGCCCGTAGCATAAAGCGAACTCTGCAGCCTCGTTAAATTATCAGCCGAAAGGCAGAGAAGGCCGAGCAGGTCATGGCGAGCGAAGGCAATAACTGCGCTAAGTACCTTGGAAATCGTGCGCAGGACTTCTTCGGGGTATGGGAGACGGGATGTAGTTAAAGCTTGTTATGGAACTGGAGAGACCCTACTTGGCGGTTTAAGACCTTCTCTATAAGTGTAACCCACGAAGTGAGAAAGTGCCGAGAGGGAGTCCGATGAGGGCATAGTACCGATGACGTCAAGGACAGCATAACCTTGATTAGGGAAGGCCCCCAACTTGAGTCAAGCTTCCAACGGAGGTAAGCATAAGGGCATGTCGGAGACGACCAATCACCCCGTAGATAAAGTGCGAGAACTCCAGCGGAAGCTATGGATTAGCGCAAAGAGTAGCAGGACGAGAAGGTTCCACGCCCTCTATGACAGGATATACCGAATGGATATCCTCGCTGAAGCGTGGTGTAGAGTGAGAGCAAGGCGTGGAGCGGCAGGGGTAGACCAAACGACCATAGAGGAAATAGAGACAAGAGGGGTCGAGCCTTATCTATTGGAGATACAACGCCAATTAAGAGAAGGCCGTTATCGCCCGACTGCGGTAAAGAGAGTATTCATACCAAAGTCGTCTGGCGGTAAACGTCCTCTGGGGATACCGACTGTACGAGACAGAATAGTCCAGATGGCAGCCAAGATAGTGATAGAGCCAATCTTCGAGGCGGATTTTATTGGGACTTCATATGGGTTCAGGCCCAAAAGAAGCGCCTTACAAGCATTGGAGAGAGTAAGGGAGGCCGCTAATAAGGGCTATAACTGGGTGCTGGATGCTGACATCAAGGGATACTTTGACAACATCCAACATTCGAAGCTGTTGGAATTGGTAAGCAAGCGGATATCGGACAGGCGAGTATTAAAGCTCATAAGGAAATGGTTGGAGAGCGGAGTGATGGTAGAAGGTGTATACGAAAGAACGGTTGTTGGAACGCCGCAAGGCGGCGTTATCAGCCCGCTTCTCTCGAATATCTACCTTCACTATTTGGATGAGGTGTGGCAAAGGGAATATTCCACACTTGGAGTTCTAACCCGATATGCCGATGACTTCATAGTCCAGTCTAAAAGATGGGCTCAAATGAGGGAAGGCAAGAAGCGGATAGGCCAGATACTCAAAGACTTAAACTTGGAGCTTGAACCAGAGAAGACGGGAGAGGTAAATCTCGGTATGGGGAAAGAAGGGTTTAACTTCTTGGGACATTATTTGAGAAAGTGCCGTTCCATAAAATACCCTCAATATTACTTCTTGAACCGATGGCCATCAAAGGCGAGCATGGCAAAGGTAAGAGAGGCGATAAAGATGATAACATCCTATCGTAGGATGAAGGTACGGAACGTGTATGAACTCATCCCAGAGCTGAACCGACTTCTTCGAGGATGGAGTGAATATTTTAAAACCGGCAACGCCGCGCGTAAATTCAGTCATATTGAAAGTTATGTGTGGCAAAGACTGGTGATATTCCAGAACCGAAGAAGAAGCCAAAAGCGTCCCCATAGAAAACGGGAATATACCTACGACTGGTATCAAAATCTTGGACTATATCGACTGATGGGACAGATTGGCTATCCTAATCTTGCTTACTCGAAGGCCTAATCATGAAGGCTCTCGGTAAGCCGTGTGATTCGAAAAGGTCACGCACGGAATTGAAAGGGAGGAAAAGGAAACAGGGCTTATGCTGACGTTGTCTGTATATGCACCTGCGCCTTTACTTTACCAATGAAACAATTCTTAATCCTGCCCTTTTTCCTCCTCGTGGCAATGTTTAGGTGCGCGGCCCTTTCTGCTGATGCAATCTATTTAAAGGACGGCCAAGAAAGCAAAGGGGTGATTGTTGAGGATTATCAGGATATTGAGTTAGGTAGAGTTTTGTATTAACAAAACAATATGTTAAGAAAACTATCGATTAATAAATTATTTTTGGCCTTTTG
>JACRNK010000207.1 GCA_016234985.1 Deltaproteobacteria bacterium | reverse complement strand
GGCAATAATTGCGGCAAAGACATCAGGCCTGCCGGTAGTTGCGACCATGACCTTTGATGAGACTATGCGAACTGTGCTCGGCACCCCGCCGGAGACGTTTGCCATAGTTGCGGAGGGGCTTGGCGCCGATGTTATCGGCGCAAACTGCAGCCTTGGCATAGAAGGAATCTACAAGGCGATTGTTGCGATGAGCAAGGTTGCCAATCTGCCTTTAATCGCCCAACCCAATGCGGGCATACCATATCTCAAAGACGGCAAGACCATATTTCCTGCCAGTCCTTCCGAGATGGCAGACTATGTGCCGAAACTTTTGGACGCAGGCGTCAGGATAATCGGCGGTTGCTGCGGCACAACGGCTGAGCATATAAAAGAAATGGGGTCAAGGGTCAAGGGTCAAGGGTCAAGGGTTGAAAGGCCAGATATAAAATCAACCAGGCTTGCGAGCCGCAGCGGATATATATCATTTGGCGGCATCCAGCCGCCTGTAATTGTAGGCGAAAGGATAAATCCGACCGGCAAAAAACTTCTCCAGCAGGAAATTAAAGATAAAAAGACCTCTATTATCCGCAAAGAGGCGAAATCTCAGGCTGATGCAGGCGCCCATATACTGGATGTAAATGTCGGGGTGCCTGGGATAGACGAGCCTGCATCAATGCAGATGGCTGTATTTGCAGTCAATGAAAACTGCCCGCTTCCCATAGTTCTTGATTCCTCAAGCCTTGAAGCCTTAGAAACAGGTCTAAAGGCAGTTGACGGCAAAGTGTTGATAAACTCGGTAAGCGGGGAGGAAAAGAAATTAAGCACAATCCTTCCTCTGGCAAAAAAATACGGAGCAGCCGTGCTCGGTTTGACGCTGGATGACAAAGGCATACCGCCGACAGCAGAGGGAAGGGTTTGCATCGCTGAAGCCATATTAAAGAGGGCAATGGAATGCGGAATTTCAAAATCTGATGTTGTGATAGATTGCCTTGCAATGACAGTGAGCGCAGACCAGAAATCGGCGAAAGAGACTTTGAAGGCTATAAGGATGGTCAAGGAAAAACTTGGGCTTTCAACCATACTTGGCGTCAGCAACATCTCATTCGGCCTTCCGAACAGGGAGACAATAAATGCAAATTTTCTGACAATGGCAATTGAGGCAGGCCTTGACGCTGCTATTATAAATCCGCATAATAGTCTGATGATGGATGCATACCATGCCGCAATTGTGCTGACGGGTCAGGATGTAAGGGCAGAGAGGTATATAAAGCGATACAGTCAAAAAACAGAGGTTAGAGGTGAGAGGTTAGAGGTTAAAGAAGAGCCGAGGACAATTGACGAAAAATTAAAAAAGGCAATTATAGATGGCGACGAGGAAGGGGTTGTGGCTTTAGTGGAAGATGCGCTCAGTCAGGGATGGGATCCGTTAAAGATAAGCAACGAGGGATTTATACCCGGACTTGAAGAAGTTGGACGATTGTTTAATAAAAATATTTACTTTCTGCCGCAGGTTATGCTCTCTGCCGATACCATGAAAAGGGCGTTTGACAGATTGAAAAAAGAATTGAAGGGGAGCAAGAGTAAAAGTCTCGGCAAGGTTTTGATGGCAACTGTTGAAGGTGATATTCATGACATTGGGAAAAATATTGTATCCACACTATTGGAAAATCATGGTTTTGAAGTCATTGATTTGGGAAAAAATGTCCCTGCCGATAAAATAATACAAGAGGCTCTAAAAAACAATGTGGATGTGGTCGGTCTGTCAGCCCTGATGACGACAACGGTTATGGAAATGGATAATGTCATAAAAAGGCTTAAGGCAAAAGGCGTGCCTGTGTTGACCATGGTCGGCGGCGCAGTGGTAAATCAGGAGTTTGCAGACAAGATAGGCGCAAACGGTTATGCCAAGGATGCGCTGGAGGCGGTTGATAAGGTGAAAAGATTAGTTAAGCTTGTCCCCGCAAGTATTAAGCGGGGAAAGGAGAAGCAGCATGCATAAACTTCCTGCTTTAAAACAACTGGAAGAAGAGCTTAAAAAATTAGAGAAGGAACTTAGAATAGACCTGCCCAAAGAGCTAAGGACAGCCGCGGCTCACGGCGACTTCAGGGAAAATGCCGAATACCATGCCGCAAAGGAAAGGCAGACCTTTCTTCAGGCAAGGGTTGCGCATTTACATACACGGATTAACGCCCTTGCGTCAATCAAGTTAGACAGTTTGCCGAGGGATAAGGTTTCATTTGGTTCAAAGGTTTTATTAGAAGACTTAAATACAGGCGAAGATATTGTGTATGAGCTTGTTACGCCCGAAGAGGTTGACCCAAGAAACGGAAAAATATCCATAGCCTCTCCCATCGGCAAGGCGCTTCTGAATAAAGAGGTCGGAGACGAGGCGGCCATACAGCTTCCGACAGGGAAAAAGGAATATTCAGTAAACAAGATTATTACGCTGCACGATATACTGGAGGGATGATATTTTCTACACCTTCTTTCGTATCCTTATGGCGCTGAGGATCATATTGGCAATGACAGACACAAAATATGTCTCATCTTCCTGAAAATCTTTAGGGGCGATCGTCTGGACATTAAGCACTACAAAAAGCTCTCCTTTATGGATAATCGGATGGGACAGCATGGTTGTGTAGTCCTGCTC
>JACRNK010000199.1 GCA_016234985.1 Deltaproteobacteria bacterium | reverse complement strand
TATGATGATGTCTACCGCGGAGGCGGCCTTCTGGAATGCCTTTGACAGCCCCTTGCCTGCCTCCGCGGCGCTGACTCCGCCTTCTGGCAGGCTGTGGACAAATATTATAGAGCGGGCGTTATGCCTGAAGGCGCGTCCGATGACATCCGCGACGTCCGCCGGTGAAACCTTCATCCCCTCAAGGGCGCCTTCATGGAGGGTATCAACGCCCAATATCTCGTTCTTGGTGTTGAGGTATATGGCAAGGAGCCTTTCCGCCGCGCCTCCGGGATGCGCCCTCCTGATGAACTCAACCGCGTCGAGCGGGCGCTTCACCAAGGTCTTTACAATTGGGCTCTCTTTCAGATATGCCTGCGCTATCTCCCTTAAGAGGAGGAGCAGGGCGGCCGCTCTTTTGCCGATGCCTTTGATTGATGTAAGCTCTTCCTTTTTTGCCTCAAGGACGCCCATAAAGCCCCTGAAGCGCCTTATAAGCTCCTTGGCAAGGGGTTTTACGTCCCTCCTCGGTATGGCGTAGGTCAAAAGGAGCTCTATGACCTCGTAGTCGTGAAATCCCTCGAGGCCGGTCTTTTTGAAGCGCTCCTTAAGCCTCTTTCTGTGCCCGGCCTTTGTTCTGTCGGCCTCTGCCATAGGTGAGTATCCAGGATGCCCGGTTATACAGAGCGTCATAACTTTGCATACCCGCCCCGGCTCCCCGAACGGGACAGAAAACGAACCTTATTTAATGAAACAATTCAATTACTTGTACGGATGGAGAAGCAGCGGGGGAGACACAATGCAATAAAAATTGAATTCCTTAGCTGTTAGCCAATGGAACGCGTTTCTTCCTTCTTCCCAAAACCGCATATTCGACATCAGGTTCATTCACCGCTGGAAATCCGTTCAACCATGACAAATCTTTACCGATAACCAATTCCTCCATTGTCGCATGGTGTGTATTAGTCATGGGAATCAGGCGCATTTGAAATCCATGGGCTCGTGCCATTTCCTTGACTTCTTCCGCATTATCATACGTCATTAAAAAATCGCCTTTCAATGACTTGCACATCGTAAATAGGTGTTTATGGTCGAGGTAACTGTATTTATACAAGCGCTTCCCTGCTTTCTTTCCACCTGCGGTATAAGGAGGATCTATGAAGTAGATCACGTCTTTGTTCGTGGCAAAATCCTCCATAACTCTTAATCCATCTGCGCAACGGAAATCAATTCTGCCGGCTACTTGATTTAAATTTAGCAGTCTTTTCGCAAGAGTCCCTGGATACCAGCGAGAACGAATACCTTTCCCATTCTCTCCATGTTTGAGAAATCCTGAGCCTTCGGCGAGGATTCCACCATGTAATGTTCGATTCTTAAGAATCGTCTGAAACGCTTTCTCTCTTTGTGTGTGCGATGTTTTATTCAGCTCATGGATGACAGCCTGCTTAGTCAGGTCGAAAGTAAGAATTCGATTGGCCAGCCATTCGGCCTCTCCATTGACGATGGATTCCCAGACAGCGGCAATCTCTTCATCCAATTCAACCATAACTACATTTTCAACCAAATTTTCAAAGAGAGCGGTTAGACTGATAATCCCTCCGCCTGCGAAGGGTTCAACAAGGATGAGGGGCTTTGGATACATGAAATTTACCCACTGCCTAAATGTTGGTACAAACCATGTCTTTCCGCCGGGATAGCGGAATAGGCTCCGTTGTGGAATAGATGCAACATTTACCGGTTTCAGTATTTCCACTTCTTCAGATAATTCAGAGAATAGCATCGATTGTCTGCGTCTGTTCATATCAGAATGGCCTCTCAATGGTTTTGTTCACTGGAGGAGTTTCGAGCTGTTCATCAAGTTTTTCTTGAAGAAGTTTAATGAAATCCTCAATTTTTCCCGGCGAAGGCGTGGTGATGGAAAGAAGGGCAGGCTCGAATTTGGTGAAAACTTCATCAACTTTTTTGAGAGAATATCTTCCCGACTTATGGTCTTTTTCTTTAATCAATTCCAAATCGTAGATGAGCCATGCAATATCCGCATCGGATTTTGGCACTTGCTCCAAATTCGGCAATGTGGCAAAGAAGCCCTTGTTCAGCGCCACAGCGGTCTTCTTCCTCCAACTGTGAAGGATTCCACCCTTGAAAAGAAGTTGTGGGACAAGTCGCTTACGAGAAGATGAAAGATAATCAGGGCGGGGATAATTAGGTTCTTTAGACCAGTCCATCAACGCTCGACTTTGTGGATCTTTTATATAATGCTCAAATGGTTCACGGACGTTGCCGGAGATATAGACGGCCTGAATCTCAAGGGCGCCAAAATCATATACTTTGCCGTTATTATCATAGGCGACGAGAACCACGTCGATGTTTCCAGCAGACTTATCTTTCGAATCATTCATCCGCACTTCGGTAAGAGAACTCCACGTTGCCTTTTCATCAAAAAAGAAGGATGCGGCATCATCGGCAATCATCCAGTCCTCACGAAAACGGATTGGGCAGGTGATAACCGGCACATCATCCTGATAAATACTGCAGACACCCAGAGGATTCTTAGCTTTGTCTTTTGTGCAGTTGGGCACTTTATTATTGAAGGGGCATAAGCGATGGGTACGAAAACGGTTCGCCTTCTCACCTTGGTCTATGGTTAGATATCCAAAAACTTCAGCAAGTGGGTGTTTATGAATCGACATTTTTCTCTCTTTTCGTCCAGACATTCCATTTTATGTTGCGTATTATATTCCTTATGAACCGCAAAAGCAAATATACAATTTTGAAGAATTTTTAAGTTATTCAGCTATATTAGAAATAAAAAAACGCCCCACCGATAACGGTGAGGCGTTAACAGCCCAGGACGTGGGTTCGTCTG
>JACRNK010000054.1 GCA_016234985.1 Deltaproteobacteria bacterium | reverse complement strand
ACCTTAAAATACGCCTATTATCCCGGCTGCGCATCTCAGGCAATAACAAAAGAGGCGAGTTCAAGCACCAGAAAAATTGCCAAGGCTCTTGGAATAGAACTTTATGATATGCCCAAGGCAAACTGCTGCGGCGCAGGTCTTTTGACGGACTATGATTATGAGCTTTATCTTGCCCTGAATGCGCGAATTTTTGCGCAGGCAGAGGAGATGGGCATGGATATAATGACCATATGCTCCACATGCCTTATGGTCATGTCAACGGCAAACAGGGATTTAAAAAACGACCCCGGTCTTTTAGAAAAAACGAATGAGGTATTGGCAGCAGCGGGTTTGCGATACAATGGAACCATAAAAATAAAACAATTGCTCTGGGTTTTGGCCGAAGATTATGGTCTGGAGAATTTGAAAAGGAAAACAACACGGCCTTTAAAAAACATGAAGATAGCCCCATTTTATGGATGTCATTCCTTGAGGCCGTCTGATGCGCTCGGTTTTGACGACCCTGAAAACCCGCAATCGCTGGATGCGGTGATTGCAGCAATTGGAGCAGAGCCTGTGAAATATGACGGGAAGACCAAGTGCTGCGGATTTCAGGTTGATTTGGTAACAGAGGATACTGCTGTTGAGATGACGGGAAAGAGGCTTTTGGACGCCAAAGGCGAGGGCGGGAGCTGTATGGTGACGCCGTGTCCGTTTTGCCATATAAATTTGGATAATTATCAGGGCATGGCAGAGAAAAAAACAGGCCAGAAAATAAATATGCCTGTTTTTCACCTTGCCCAATTAGTTGGTCTTGCGCTTGGCATGACAGCAGAGGAGTTGGAGCTGTCTCGGCATCTTGTATCGGCAAGGGATATTTTAAATCCGGCAGTGTAAAGTTAAGGAGGGTTATCGTGAGCCTTTTTATCACATTTGAAGGGGTTGAGGGGAGCGGGAAGACAACGCAGATGGAGATGCTTAAGGAGCATCTGGAATGGAAAGGCTTTCAGGTTGTTTCCACAAGAGAGCCTGGCGGAACGGAACTTGGCGAGAAGATAAGGGCCATGCTCTTAAACATAGAAGGCCAGACCATAACCCACTGGTCGGAGCTTTTGCTTTATGCGGTTTGCAGGGCGCAATTAGTTAATGAGGTTATAAAGCCCGCGCTTCTTGACAAGAAAATTGTTTTATGCGACAGGTTTGCGGATTCCACCGTTGTTTACCAGGGTTATGTCAGGGGTTTGAGTCTTGAAGCCGTTACCAGCCTTAACAAGTGGGTGACCGAAGGAATATCGCCGGCTGTCACATTCATTATAGATTGCCCGCCTGAAATCGGATTGAAACGCGCATTGGCCAGGATTGATACGCGTCCTGGCGGCAACAAAGAAGACCGCTTTGAAAGAGAGAATATAGAATTTCATAAAAAAATACGGGATGGTTATGTCAGGCTGGCTAAACAAGAGGCTGACAGAATCAAGATTATCAATGGAGACAGAGATATTCCTGTTATTCATAAAGAGATATGTGGTATAATTGAAACAATTATGAATTAGGAATTATGAATTAGAAAGACAAATTACGAATTGCGAATTAGGGATTTTTTAAACTCATAATTTTTAATTCGTAATTGCATTTATAACTATGCCTTTCAAAGACATCATAGGCCACGATAGAGAAATAACCATCCTGAAAAAGGCGCTTTTGAATAACAAGGTTGCCCACTCTTTTTTATTTGCCGGGCCGGAAGGCGTAGGAAAGCGGTTTGCCGCCATTTCCCTTGCGAAGTCTCTCAACTGTTCCGCTTCCGCAGATGATTTTTGCGGGGATTGCCAAAATTGCAGGGATATAGATAACTCCTCATATAGCGATGTTTTTATGATTGAGCCGAGAGAGCCGGAATCCAAAGGCGGAGATGTAGACCACGAAACCGGCATAATAAAAATAGACGCCGTAAGAGATGCGCAGCAAAGGCTGTCTTACAGGGCTGCCAGGGGCGGCAAGAAGATATGCATAGTGGATGGCGCAGAAAAGATGAACAAGGAGGCTCAGAATGCCTTTCTCAAGACGCTTGAAGAACCGCCGCCGGATTCCGTTATAATATTGATTGTCAGCGACGGCGCAGCCCTTTTGCCGACCATAGTCTCCCGCTGCCAGAGAATCAATTTCAGGCCATTGCCGCGAAATATTATGGTCGGGATAATTAAAGAACGATTGGCTGTAACTGATGATGTTGCCGCGCTTCTGTGCTCTTTAAGCGGAGGGAGCGTGGGAAAGGCGCTGGGCTGGGATATAGAATCAATGCTTGAACAAAGGAAAAGGATTGTAGAAATGCTGCCGCGGCTTTCTTTGACGGATATGGAAGGGCTTTTTAATGCGGCGGAAGAAATATCAAAAGGCGAGAGGCCTGTGGAATCTCTGGAGTTTTTAAAGATGTGGTATAGGGATATTGCCGTAATAAAAGAGGGCAGGGATGATATGGTTGTAAACTCCGACCTCCTGCCTGTTTTAAAAAAGCATACACAAGGGCAAACATTTTCAAAAATTACATCCGGCTTCAAAGCGATACTTGACGCTCAGGCTGATATTATGCCGCCGCGATACGCAAACAAGCAGTTGACTGTTGAGAATTTGTTGATGCAGCTTGCTCAATAACACTTGTCCCGTTATGTATTTAAACGGGAACGGAGGTTCTACCAATGCCAACAGTAGTCGGCGTTAGATTTAAAAAGGCATGCAAGATATACGACTTTGATGTAAACAACATAGAGCTCAAGCCATCTGACCAGGTTATTGTTGAAACAGAGAAGGGCATGGCTATGGGCAAGGTTGCGCGCGGCCCTATTGAAAGAAACGCATCAAGCCTTGTTCACCCGTTAAAAAAAGTGATACGAAAGGCTGTGGAAAGCGATATGGAGCGGCTTGAATTCAACAAAGAAAAGGAAGCTGAGGCGGCTTCTATCTGCAAGCGTGAGATAGACAAATACAGCCTTGCCATGAAACTTATAAATGTGGAGTATCTTTTTGATTCCAGCAAGGTCATATTTTCTTTTATTTCCGAAAACAGGGTGGATTTCAGAGAGCTTGTCAAGGACATGGCCAATGAGCTTCACACGCGCATAGAGATGAAACAGATAGGTGTAAGGGATGAGGCAAAGATGCTGGGAGGAATCGGCCCTTGCGGCAGAATGCTCTGCTGCTCCGCTCATATGGTTAATTTTGAACCGGTGAGCGTTAAGATGGCAAAAGAACAGAACCTATCTCTCAACCCAGCAAAGTTGTCAGGCGTATGCGGCAGGCTTATGTGCTGCCTTTCATACGAGGCAGGCCAGAGCGCCGGGGATACCGCTAATCCGGCTTCCAATTGCTGCCATTCCAACAATCCTTCGCAAAGTCAACCATCCTCTTTACCGGGTGCGTAACTCCAGATGCCGCAAAATAAAAAAACATTTTACATAACAACGCCAATCTATTATGTCAATGACGTGCCGCACATAGGCCATGCCTACACAACGGTTGCGGCGGATTGTCTTGCGCGGTATAAACGGCTCAAGGGGTATGATGTTTTTTTTCTGACCGGCACGGATGAGCATGGACAGAAGGTGGAGAAGGCTGCAAAGGAGAAAAACAGAACCCCTCAAGAACATGCAGACCTGATGGTGGAGAATTTCAAGAATCTCTGGAAGGTTCTGAACATAACCCATGACGGGTTTATCAGAACAACGGATGATGGGCATAAAAAAATCGTAAGAGAAACGCTTCAGAAATTGCGGAATAAAGGCGAGATAGAAAAGCGGTCGTATTCAGGGATGTATTGCACACCGTGCGAGAGATTCTGGACAGACAAAGATGTGGTAAATGGCAACTGTCCTGATTGCCGTGCGAGAGATTCTGGACAGACAAAGATGTGGTAAATGGCAACTGTCCTGATTGCAGGCGGCCTATAGAGCATATTGAGGAGGAAAATTATTTCTTCCTCATGTCAAAATATCAAAACCGGCTCATTGAACACATAGAAAGAAACCCCGGCTTCATCCTGCCTGAAATGAGAAGAAACGAGGCACTGGGATTTCTCAGGAACAGAACCCTTGGCGACCTCTGCATATCAAGGCCAAAGGCCAGGCTCGCATGGGGAATACCGCTTCCATTTGATGAAAATTACACCACCTATGTTTGGTTTGATGCGTTGCTGAACTATTATTCCGCAACAAAATATCTTGTAACCCCCCTAACCCCCCCTTTATTAAAGGGGGGGAACCTTTTATTCCCCCTTTGAAAAAGGGGGACACAGGGGGATTTAATTGGTGGCCTACAGACCATCACCTAATCGGCAAGGACATTCTAACCACCCACGCGGTTTACTGGTCAACCATGCTCATGGCCCTTGATATGGATTTGCCAAAAAATATCTTTGCCCACGGCTGGTGGACAGTGGAAGGCCAAAAGATGAGCAAGTCTCTGGGAAATGTGGTTGACCCGAATGAGATAATTGATAAATACGGCGTTGACCAGTTCAGGTATTTTCTTATGAGAGAGGTGCCGTTCGGCAATGACGGGGATTTTTCGCTTGAGGCATTGAAGGGAAGAATCAACGGGGATTTGGCAAATGTGGGGAATCTGTTGAGCCGGACCGTTTCTATGATAGAAAGATATAGGGGAGGGGAGATACCATCTGCAATAAACTCACAAGACAGGCCGGAATTGGAAAAAGATATTCAAGTAGGTTTTAAAGACCTTCTCAAAGATTTTGACGCTTTGCTAAACGGTCTCAAGTTTCATTACGCTTTGGAATTTGTATGGGCTGTCATACGAAAAATGAACGGCTATGTGGAAAGAAGTGCGCCGTGGACACTTGCCAAAGAAAAAAAAGAAGCAGAGTTGTCTAATGTCCTTTACACCCTCGCCGAAGGTTTGAGAATTATTGCTGTTTACCTCTACCCCTTCATGCCATCCACCGCTGAAAAGATATGGCAGCAGCTTGGACTTAAAAAGGGGTTTGATGGTATAATATTTGACAAAGAAACGACGTGGGGGCAGAACATGAGCGGCATGAAGGTTTGCAAGGGAGAGATGTTATTTCCAAAGATAGAAACTTATTAACGGTCTCATAATTGTAACAGCATATTCTTTCTTTACATGGATAAATTTACAGGCCGCTCCTCTGGAGCTAAAATAATATTTTGCAAACATTTCTACAAACAGACCGCCCCTAACGGGGCTCAAGCTATAGCAGCCTCGTAGAGGCGGCCTGTTTGTAGATATAAAAGCAGAAACCATAAAATAGCTCCAGAGGAGCGGCCTGTAAATATCAAACTTGAGATGGAGATTTTCCATCCATGTTTATACTATTATGAGACCGTTAATAAATATCTCAAGGCTTTAGCCTTGATAATACAGGAGATGCCATGAAAAACTTACTGACTTTATTTATAGTGCTTGCCTTTGTTTCCGGTTGTTCAAAAGGAAACAATGCAGATGTGAAACCGGCTCAGGATAAAAAGCAAGTTAGAGTTGTCAAATTAAATGTGGACATGACCGAGGAACAGAGGTTGCAAAAAGCCAGCGATAACGGATTCCAATCTTGGAGAAACAGCCCTACGGATGTTGCGCAGGCCGCGCTTGTGAACGCAGGGGCAAATATAAATATGGCGGATTGCAGATTATTGTCTGAAAAGGCAGGTGAGGCGGTAGTTGCGGCAAGCGATAAAAAAGGCGCGTATAAGGTTATCTGCAAGCGGCTTGTAAAGGGCGG
>JACRNK010000234.1 GCA_016234985.1 Deltaproteobacteria bacterium | reverse complement strand
TTTTACAGCACAAAAAGGCGGGAAACCCTGTTGCCGTATGGCGTAAGGGTAATATCGTGTGGCTTAACCCGGAAGAAATATCAGAGGCAGTATGACTAATATCCGGAAAATCCGGCAAGGGCATTAAAAATTCATCCTTACAGAGCAAACCGACTATCCTCAAAACCCTATGTCCCTTTTAACCTACGAATACCAATCCATAACCGCCATCCAAGGCCCGCTCATATTTGTTGAAGGCGTTAGCGCCGGCAGCCTTGGGGAGATGGTGGATGTGTGTCTGGCTTCCGGTGAAGCGAGAAAAGGGCAGATACTCCAGATTATGGAAGGCCTTGCAGTTGTGCAGGTATTGGAAGGCACATCCGGTATTGACACTGTATCGTCAAAGATTATACTTAAAGGCGAGACTGCTAAAATCGGCGTATCCCTTGATATGCTCGGAAGGATTTTTAATGGTCTTGGAGAACCTGCAGACGGCCTTTCTCCGATTATACCCGAAGCAAGACCGGACATAAACGGTCTTCCCATAAATCCTGCTGCGCGGGACAAGCCTGCTCATTTTATCCAAACCGGCATATCAACCATAGACGGGCTGAATACTTTGGTGCGCGGGCAGAAGCTGCCCATATTCTCAGGCGCAGGGCTTCCTGCAAATGAGATAGCGGCGCAGATTGTCCGGCAGGCAAAGGTTGTAAGTAGCGAACAATTCTCAATTGTATTCGGCGCTATGGGGATTACATCACGGGAGGCCTTTTTCTTTAAACAGGTTTTTGAACAAAGCGGGGCAATGGAGAGGACAGTTGCGTTTATAAACAAGGCAGAGGACCCGACCATTGAAAGGCTCTTCACGCCGAGGAGCGCATTGGCTGCGGCAGAATACCTTGCGTTTGAAAAAGGTCATCATGTTCTGGTAATACTGACGGATATGACAAACTACTGCGAGGCCCTGCGCGAAATCGGGAGCGCAAGGGAGGAGATACCGGGCAGGCGCGGCTATCCCGGCTACATGTATACTGACCTTGCGTCAATTTATGAGAGGGCAGGGAGAGTCAAGGGGAGAAGCGGCTCCATTACACTTATCCCTATACTTACAATGCCTGATGATGATATAACACACCCTATTGCAGACTTAAGCGGCTATATAACAGAGGGGCAGATTGTTTTAAGCAGGACGTTATTCAGGAAAGGCATATATCCGCCGGTGGATGCGCTTCCGTCGCTTTCAAGGCTTATGAATCTCGGCATCGGGAAAGAAAAGACGAGGGAAGACCATCGGGGACTGGCTGACCAGTTGTATGCCTCTTATGCAAAAGGCCGGGATACGAGAAGGCTTGCCACAATTATCGGTGAAGAAGGTCTTACGGATATGGATAAGAGATATTTGAAATTTGCGGATGAATTTGAGAAGGTATTTGTCGGGCAGGGAGATGTTGACAGAGCAATAGATGGCACCTTGAGTCTCGGCTGGAAGCTCTTATCAATGCTGCCAAAGACGGAACTGATAAGGATAAGAGAGGAGTTTGTGGAAAAATATTATCAGACATGGTAGATTGTAATTACTGTTCAGAACCGTGAAAAAACAAGATGAGAATATCGAGAATAAAATTAGTTAACTGGAAAAACTTCAAGGAGGCAGATGTTGAGATAAAGCATCGGGCGTTTATTGTCGGGCCGAATGCTTCCGGCAAAAGCAATTTTCTGGATGCTATCCGCTTCTTGCGTGATATTGTAAGGCAAGGCGGAAGTTTGCAGGAAGCGGTGAGAATAAGAGACGGGGTATCAAAAATCAGATGTGTTGCAGCGCGAAGGAATTCCGATATTACCATCGGTATAGAGGTTACCAACATTGAGGATAAACCGGAATGGCATTACGAGTTGACGTTTAATCAGACTGGCGGTGGAATAGCTGAACTGAGGGCTGTTGTCAAAAAAGAATATCTGAAAAACCTGATTACAGGGATTATATATATTGACAGACCCAACGGTAAGAAAGAAAGCGGTTACTTGCTTGAGTTCACTTACATTGAGCAAGCAACAGTCAATGAAGGTTTCAAAAATTTCATCGGCTTCTTAAATGAAATATCTTACTTGCATTTAATCCCACAATTAGTGAGAGACCCTAAGTCATTTTTAAAAACAAGCAAAGGGGAAGATTATTACGGAAGAGATTTTATGGAAAGAATTCTTGCTTTGAATAAGCACACGCGCGATGCCTACCTCAACAGAGTGGAACGCGCATTGAGATATGCACTGCCTAATCTTGAGAAATTGGGGTTTAAGTCGGATGAAATGGGAGTGCCGCACTTTGAAGCTACTTTTAAACAATGGCGAGGAAAAGGAGTGAAACATCAGGAGAAACTTTTTTCTGACGGCACACTGCGGTTCATTGGTTTATTCTGGGCATTGCAGGATGGAACAAAACCGATTTTGCTGGAAGAACCTGAATTGTCATTGCATAGCGCAATTATTACCAGGCTTGCGGATGTTATTTATAAACTTCAAAAAAAGAAAACAGGCCGCCGGCAGGTAATGGTAACCACCCACAGCTATGAAATCCTGAACAATGTAGGTATCAGCGCCGAAGAAATTTTATTGATAACAACAGAAGGAGAAGAAGGCAGTAATATAATTTCATCGGCCTTGCTGCCGGAAGTAAAGACATATATGCAAGCTGGAAATCCAATAGGCGATTTAGTAATCAGCAGGACATCTCCCAAAAATATTCACCAATTAACCCTTTTTGATTGAAATCATGTTTATACAGCCCGTTGTAGAGGATATAGTTCAAGAGCAGATATTTTTAAGAATATTCGGAGAATATAGACCGGATGTTACACTTTATTCCGCTTTTGGAAAAAAAGGGAAATCCTATATAAAAGATAAGATCAGGGGCTTCAATGATGCAAGCAGATACCTTCCTTATGTCGTAATGACAGACCTTGACAGGAGTGCTTGTCCGCCTGCATTGATTGAAGACTGGATAGATTTTCCGATATCATCTTCAATGATGTTTAGAATAGCAGTTGTTGAAGCCGAGGCGTGGTTGATTGCTGATAGAAAGGGCTTGTCAGGCTATATCGGAGTGCCAGCAGATAAAATTCCAACCGATAGCGAAGTAATTAAAAACCCAAAAGAGTTTATTGTTTCGCTTGTAAGGAAATCCAGAAATAAAACCCTAAAGATGGATATTGTTCCCGAAGGAACATCTGTGGTAGGTCCCGGATATAATCTAATAATGGAGGATTTTATCGTGAACCATTGGAACATTGAAGAAGCATTAAATCATTCACGCAGTTTGAAGAAGGCGGTTGAACGAGTAAAAGGTTATTTAAAATGAAATGTTTCAGGAGGCGGGGAGATGGAAAAATTTTCATCTACAAGAATAAATCTTCTGCTTCTCAATACGCGGCTTCTTGTGCTGAAGAGCGGGACGAAACTATTAAGAAGCAAACGTGAAGCCCTGATGAAGGATTTTTTCAGGTGTGTCGGAGAATGTCTTGAACTCAGGACTAAACTGAACTCGCAGCTTAGAGATGCAGCATACGGGCTGCACCTTGCAAAGGCATTTCTTGGCGATGCGCTTTATTCAACAGCCTATGCGTCAAAAAGGGATATATCCCTTGACATAAAGGTGAAGAATATATGGGGCATAAATGTTCCCAGCATAGAGCAGAAGGCATTTGTAAGGACTATGGATGCGAGGGATATTTCGCCTGTGGGAGA
>JACRNK010000206.1 GCA_016234985.1 Deltaproteobacteria bacterium | reverse complement strand
TGAACACAAAAGACTTTGAAAACGAGATAAAGATACACATAGAGGCCAGGTATCCTATTCTCTGGCTCGTGTCGTTTGAAGAGCGCCGGGTGGAGAGGATTGTAGAAAATCTGTGCGAGTCCATGGGTTTTCAGTTCTGGTCGTGGTCTGTGTCCAGAGGGCTTTACGGCGGCGAGAAAAAGAAGAGAGAGCCGATGGGCCGGGAAAAGATATTGTCCGTCATAGAAGAGAAGATATTAAAAACCGAAGACGTGAACAATCTGTTTCTGCTTAAGGATATAACAGGTTATTTCAGCTCGCATGAGTTTCTTAGGAAATTCAGGGATTTTCCGGCCATCGCAGAAGAACGTAATGCCCTTAATACAATCTGCATCCTCTCCCCTACCCTTAGCGACATACCGCCTGAACTGGAGGAAGATGTCGTTATTCTGGAGCTTTCCCTTCCTGATTATTACGAGATTGAAGAGCTTGTCTCCAAAACTTACGGCCGCCTGATTCCTGAAAAATGGCATTCATCCACAAGGTCTATCTTATATAAATCCCTTCAGGGGCTGTCTCTTGACAATATAAAACGCGTTGTCCGAAAGGCCATAAGCCTGAACAACGGCATTCTGAACGAGGGGTGCATTTCATACATACAGGATGAAAAACAGCAGATTATCAAAAAACAAAAAACCCTTGATTATTATCCGCACAAAGAAACTATTGAACATATAGGCGGATTAGATGAAATCAAAAAATGGTTTATAGAAAGGGAGCATGTCTTCCGTTTGAGCAAAGAGAAAGTCGAAACCCTTGGATTAGATGTGCCAAAGGGCCTGCTTCTCATCGGCGTGCCTGGCTCAGGCAAGAGCCTCTGCTGCAAAGCGCTTGCAGGGATATGGAACCTGCCTCTTCTCAGATTGGATGTAGGCAGGATATTCGGCTCCACGGTCGGAGAATCGGAAAAGAGCATAAGAAAATGTATCCAATTGGCTGAGGCTGTAAGTCCGTGCATACTCTGGATAGACGAGATAGACAAGGCATTCGGCGGCGTAGCGTTGAGGAAAGAGAAGATATATTCAGGATACACCTTGAAAAAAGGGCGCAGAACACAATGAGGCTCAATTTAAGGGAGCTGGCTCAAAACAGCAACGGCTTTACAGGCGCCGAGATAGAGCAGGCGGCAAAGGATGCGATAGTTACTACATTTAACATACTCCACAGCGGAAAAGAGGGCAGGGATGCGGATGCCCTGGTTGAAGGCCTCACATCCTTAAACCTCACTCAGGCACAGCTCCTCGCCTCAATAAGGAATATCACTCCCCTCTCTGTGTTGAAAAAGGAGGAAATTGAGGAGCTTAGAAACTGGAGCCATCAGAGGGCAAGACCCGCCTCAAAGTCGCTCTTTATGCAGAGGGCTGAGATGCTGAGCCATGCTGAAAAGAGGGCAATAGCCATTCATGAGGCAGGCCATTCACTTGTAATGTGGCATCATTTCAAAAAAACGCCGGTATTTATAAGCATAGATAATTACAAAGATTACAGCGCCTACATTACCATAGATGAAACGCTGATAAGCACATTTACCAAGAGAGACCTTGAAAAAGAGATTGGAACCATACTCGGCGGAATGGTTGCCGAAGATGAGATAAGCGGCAATGACTCAAAGACCGTAGGCGCATCGCACGATTTGACAAGAGCCACTGCCATAGCAAGAAAGATGGTTGTGGAATACGGCTTCGGCGAGATTATAAAGAACACGAGCCTTGTGGAATTGCAGGATTATGTCTTAACTTCAAGCAAAGAAATAATGGACGATATCCAAAAGATACTTGATAATGCAAAGGCAGAGACAGAGGCTGTTATCTCAAGGAATAAAGAGACACTCATGAAGCTGGTTGAAAAGTTTGTGAAGGATATCCTGATGAACAGCGACGGTCTGAATAAATTTTTTAACGAGAATCCGTTAAGCTGAATATGAAATATATAAGATCACAATTACTTCCGATTAGTGACTTGTTGGGTTTCGCTTTGCTCAACCAACCTACCTGCTTTAGTTGTTAGGAGTGAAATAAAATGGACAATAAAGATTTTCCAATAACTGCTGAACGTTTTATTGCATACTTTGACATAATGGGTTTTAAAGACTTAGTCTACAGAAGTGACCATAAAGAGGTAAGTAAGGTTATGGATATCGTATGTGGTTGTACGAAGTTTATAGAATCTAAAGAGAGGGATATTCTGACTAAACCAAAAGCTATATCTGAGAGTGTTCATGAAAAAAGTATTGTATTACCAGTTGTTTTCTCAGATTCCATTCTCTTTATATCAAAGTCTGGCTCAGAATATGACGCATACAAAATAATCCACATTGCCTCTTTTTTCCTATACGGCTTATTAGGTGAAAATGTGCCAGTTAAGGGTGCATTATCATATGGGACATTCACTGCTGATTTTAAAAAGTCGAGTTTTTTTGGAAGACCATTGATAGATGCTTTTTCTCTTGCAAGTGAGGTTCATTTCTATGGTGCCGTGTTACACAACACATTTGATTGTTATATTAACGAGAACAAAATGGGAATAGATACAAAATTTTTAAAGCGTGCGCTCGTCCCAATGAAGAACCGAGATATTACCCACTCATATATAGACTGGAGGTTTCTTTTAAATAATAATAACAAAATAAATTCTATCATAAACAAATTCTATGATGGAGTGTCTGGCAACATTCGTTCGTATGTGGATAACACAATTAGATTGTATGACATAAAATAATCCTAACCCCGCGCTAAAGCCAATTATGTGATAATGGACTTTCCCCGATTTAGTAGACACACCGAAAGGTTAGTGATATAAAAAAACTAATACAGGAGGTGTGGCATGGAAGGAAGCATAAGCAGGAGGAAATTTGACAGCGAATTTAAGAAAGAGGCAGTAAGGCTTACGCTGGAAGGAGGTCGTTCTGTGGCAGAAGCGGCAAGAAATCTTGGCATCCATGAGAACCTGCTTC
>JACRNK010000205.1 GCA_016234985.1 Deltaproteobacteria bacterium | reverse complement strand
TATCTTGCTGTCTCCTATAAAAACAGCCTTTCCCGGCAAAGCCTTCAGCTCTTTTAAAATTATCTCTATTGCCTCCGGCGCAGGTTTTTTGTTTTGCACACCATCTCCGCCAACCACTTTCTGAAAGCAAACTGAAATATTTAATTCGTCTAAAATTTTTTCCGTAAGATTCAGAGGCTTGTTTGTGGCTATCGCAAGTTTTTTACCATTAAAGTGTTCCAGAACATCTTTTGCGCCAGGATACAGCTTGGTCTTTACAAGCAAGTGATTACTGTAATATCCCATAAATATAGCCCTGGCCTCTTCCAAAAGATTATGCTTTTCCTCAGGCAGCACCTTCTGAAGAAGCATCTTTACGCCCCAGCCGATGCGCTCCTTTATCGCCTGATAGGAAAGCTCCTCAAACCCCATCTGTCTGAGAGTCTTATTTACAGCCCATGCGATGTCTTCGCTGGAATCTATGAGCGTGCCGTCTAAATCAAAGATTATCAGCTCTGCATTAAACATTCTCGTTCCTTATCTCCCTCCAAAAGGCACAATAACAAAAAAGCCCCCCGATGTCCATCGGGGGGCTTTTTTGGGTTATATTACAACCTCAGTTACTGAGGCAGCACATTTGCAGCCTGAGGACCTTTTGGCCCTTTTACGACATCAAATTGCACCTTCTGTCCTTCTTTCAGGGTCTTAAAACCGTCGCCTGAAATAGCAGTAAAGTGAACAAAGACATCTTCGCCAGACTCTTGCTCAATAAATCCATAACCTTTGGATTCATTGAACCATTTTACTGTTCCGTTTGCCATTGCACAAAACCTCCTTTCACAAATTTTCATAAGCCATAGAGGTTTTGTGTTTCACCCTGATTAACAGGGTCAAGGCATCAAACCTACCAAAAACAAACCAAACTACAACTTACTTGAGTTAAAAATATATCAGAAAAGCATATTGCTGTCAAGTGTTGTTTAAAAAAACTTAAAAGCCTTTGACTTTAGAGGATTGTTGTGCTATAGTTACCAAAGTTTTTTAAAAGATGCGTAGCCAATTTCTTTCACAGGAGCTGCTTAAAAATCTAATCTAACGCGAGGTGAAAAATGATGTTTAAGATTGGAGATATAGCAGTATACCCCGGTCACGGGGTGGGAAACATTGAATCAATTGAAGCCAAAGAAATATCCGGCGGCGCAACTCAGAAATTTTATGTCATACGGGTATTAGGCAGCGGCGCTACCATTATGGTGCCGGTGGACAATGAGAAGGCAGTGGGCCTCAGAAAGGTAGTAAATAAGGATACGGTGTTGAAGGTATATGCGATTCTAAAAGAGCGCAGCGATATGTCCGCAGACAAACAGACATGGAACAGGAGATACCGCGAATATATGGAGAAGGTGAAAACAGGCTGTGTCGTGGAGGTGGCCAAGGTTTTTAGAGACCTATACCTTTTGAAAACAGACAAAGAGCTTTCCTTTGGAGAGAGACGAATGCTGGATACCGCAAAAAATCTCCTAGTAAAAGAGCTTTCAATAGCCAGAAGACAGACTGAAGAAAAGATAGAGACTGAGATCCATAAAATCATGAACGTATAATAAAAAGCCTGCCCCTTTGTTGATAAGGAAAGCGAAAACAAATGTTAAATATAATGCGCGCCCTGCTTATCATCTTTGCATCAGCCAGCGGTTATTTTATAGCCGACCAATTAGACGCCTACACTATTTTTGGCTCCAATAGCGTAATAAAAAATAACCTTGCATATTTTGGGCTTGGAAGCGGTTTTATTATAGCGGTAATAGCCATATTGTTCGAACAGCGGGCCAGGAAGACGCCTATTAGAATTGTCGTTGGAGGCGCTTTTGGCCTTATCATAGGTTTGGTAGTGGCAAACCTTCTTACCTACCCGTTGGTTCTTAATGTCCTGAAAGACCCGTATCTTGAGCTTGGGGCATATCTCCTGATAAATTGCATCATGGGTTACATAGGGCTTAATATGGGGATGAAAAAGGGCGATGAATTTGAAAGCCGATATCTGCAGGGAACTTCTGCCAAGGTAAAGGGTAAAGATAATGGGGCAAAGATTCTTGATACGAGCGTGATAATTGACGGAAGGATTGCCGATATATGCGACACAGGTTTTATAGAGGGCGCTATAATAATCCCTCAATTTGTGCTGAGAGAACTGCAATATATAGCAGACTCTCCTGACCCTGTAAAAAGGACAAGGGGCAAACGGGGGCTGGATATACTACAGCGCATTCAGAAGCAGGTTCGCTGCAATGTTGCAATCACAGACCAGGATTTCCCCAAAATTAAAGAGGTGGACGCAAAACTTGTGGCGCTTGCCAAAGACCTGAATGCCAAAGTTGTGACAAATGACTCCAATCTTAATAAGATAGCGGAGCTTCAGGGCGTATCCGTTCTGAATATCAACCAACTGGCTGCTGCAATGAGGCCGGCTGTGCTTCCAGGAGAGGTTATGAATATCCTTGTGCTTAAGGAAGGGCGGGAGCAGGGTCAGGGCGTTGGATATCTTGACGACGGCACTATGGTGGTTATAGACAATGCAAAACGGCATATGGGGAAGAATGTGGACGTGGCGGTAACCAGCGTTTTGCAGACCACAAGCGGAAGGATGATTTTTTCAAAACTAAAAGAAGAGCTCAGGCCGGAATTGTATTATCAGGCAAGC
>JACRNK010000204.1 GCA_016234985.1 Deltaproteobacteria bacterium | reverse complement strand
AGAAAGGCATCGCATATATGATTTTTTATCTCCTTATCTCCCATCTCTGTTGCCGGTTTTACCTTTAATCTATCAACAACCCCTGATGTGCATGAAACCCCCATTGCAATAAGCAGGGCCCTTTTCTTGTGGCTAATTTTGCCAACCACCCCTTCCATTACAATGGCATCATTTTCAATCTTTAGATGTATGGGGTTTTTTATCAGGTCAATATGCAGTTCTTTTTCCAAAGATGCTTTGATGGTTTTTATGATTTCAGTCGCGTTCATGAGTTCTCCTTAGTAATTCTTAATTGCTTTCCCAAAATTTCCTTAACCATCTCTTCCTCATCAGCCTTTGTCTTTATCTTTTCATCCAGCCTTTTCTCAAGCAGGATGTTGAGAATTTTGCTGTAAATAGGGCCTTCCGGCACGCCCAATCGTTTGAGGTCGTCTCCATGCAGCAGGGTTTTGCATTCCTTCAAATGTGTTATGAAGTTTGAGATTGCCTTCTTCGTGTCATCCAGCTTTGTTTTTGCCATGATGTATAAAACATTTTCCATGGGAAGCGGTTTCAGGAGATTATAAACCTCGCTGGGCTTCAGGACCTTTTTCATTTGCATTATATTTAATGCCTTTACGGCATTAGCTCTGGCAGTCAGTGCGTCCATTCTGTGCCTGCCTGCGATACCGAGCCTTTTTGCAGCCTCTCTGAAATCGCCATCTTTCAACTGATCAGTGAGGGCGAGGAACAGGACAAGCCAACTCTCCGCCTTTTCTTCGGCATACAGCAGTTGATACCACGCAAGCACATCGCGAGCCCTTTCCATGAGCGCCGTCTCAGCGCTGTCAAGACGGATATCCGGGTGGACAAATTTTATAAGGTCAAACTCCTTGACGCGCCGGATTGCATGGAGAAAATTTTCCTCTTCTAAAACAGCCCGCAATTCATTTAAAAACCTTTCGCCGCTTATTTTCTGCAGGAGATTTAATTTAACCGCATTTTTAATAAGGTTCTGTGTATGTTTTGAGATTGCAAAACCATAACGTTCCGCAAACCTTATAGCCCTCAAAACTCTGGTAGGGTCTTCGACAAAGCTTAAATTGTGGAGAATCTTGATGGCCTTTTCCTTTATATCCCTCTGGGCGCCAAAAAAGTCTATAAGCGCGCCGAAGTTTTTTGGATTGAGAGCGGCAGCCAGGGTGTTAATGGTAAAATCCCTCCGATACAAGTCAAGTTTCAATGAAGAGAGTTCCACTGTGGGCAGCGCCCCGGGCTTTTCGTAATACTCAAGCCGCGCGGTTGCTATGTCAATCTTGAACCCATCCGGGAATACGATAATCGCTGTTCCAAATCTCTCATGGCTTTTCACCCGGCATCCGAATTTTTTTGCAAAGGCATTGGCAAACGTTATACCGTCGCCTTCTATCACAATATCAACATCCAAATTTTCATAATTCAGGATTAGGTCTCTTACAAAACCGCCGACAACGTATGCCTTATAGCCAAGCTCCTCAGCCACATTGCCGGCATTTCTCAAAATATCCACCACCTTCTCCGGCAGCCTGTCTTCCATGAGACGTGTGATTGTTTTATGTCTTTTAAGGGGCGCCTCCTCAGCAGAATATGGCTCTATCTTGAGTTCTTCCTGGAGGAGCCGCAAAAGGTCTGTGCGGCTTATTATGCCTGCAATCTTTCCTTTGTCTATTACAGGGAGGAGTCTCTGATGATGTCCGATGATCGCATCCTGAACCTCGGTTATAGGCGCGGCAGGGGAAACCGCTTCAAACTCCGTGCTCATATATTCCTTTACAGAGACATCCTCTAAACCGTGATATATGGCCTTTTCAGCCACCTGCCTTGTGATAACCCCCAGAACCTTGTCATTCTTAACAACAGGGGCGGCGTTTATGCCGTATCTTAAAAATATATCTTTTGCGTTATTTATAGATGTGCTTTCTGAAAGGATTATGGGGGGGCTGGACATAATATCCCTTGCGAATCTCTGCGGGATAATCTTGTTCTTTAAAACAGCGATAAGTCTCTCTTTTGCCTGAATGAGCGTAATGTCTTTTAACGTGGCTGATGCAGCAGTAGGGTGGCCGCCGCCGCCGAGCATATGGGCAATTTCGCCTGCATTTACCTCTTTTATCCTGCTTCTTGCAACAAGGTGAACCCTGTTCTCCATGCTCACCAGGGCAAAGAGGCAGTTGATATTTTCAATATCCTTGAGCCTGTGCGCCAAAACTGCAATATCCCCCATATATTTATCGGCAGAGGCCTCTACAATCACCACATCAATGCCATCGATGGAATATGTGGCTGCCGATTGCAGCAGGTCGTTCAGAAGAGAGACCTGTTCCGCTGTAAGCTCTTTGGTAATCATATCCGATACTATGTTCAGGTTTGCGCCTTTGGAAAGAAGAAACGCCGCTGCCTCATAATCCTTTACAGTTGTAGATGAAAAGACAAGACTCCCTGTGTCTTCATAAATCCCAAGCATAAGAACTGTAGCCTCTTCAGGGTTAAGCGGGATGGCTTTTTCTTTAATGATATGGACTAATATAGTGGTTGTGGCGCCGTAAGCAGGAGTTTCTTCTACTGAACCGCGGATGTCGTCAGGGGATTTTGGATGGTGATCATAGATATGGATGTCAAGGCCGGGCTTTTTTAAAATCTCTGCGAATTTGCCGATCCTTGCAGCTTGTCTTATATCAACCAGGATGAGCCTTGTAATATCATCCAGTTTAATATTCTTTATTTTTTCAACCTCAAAGAGATGGAATGTGGACTTTTCAAAAAAATCCCTTAAATTCTTTTCAAGCGAACCGGGAAATGCAAGCACAGCGTCGGGATAGAGCTTTTTTGCAGCCAGCATGGAAGCAAGGGTGTCAAAATCTGCGTTTATATGTGATGTGATGACCTGCATGGGCAAATGCTAACACATACACATAGGATTGACAAGGGATGGGGAGTTCGTTAACCATCTCCAAGATATGCAGTTTTAAGCTGAGGATTTTTTAAAAGGGCCTCTGCATTGCCATGCATGATAACCCTTCCTGTTTCAAGAACATAGCCTGTGTTCGCAAGCCGTAAGGCTGCATTTGCATTCTGCTCTACAAGCAGGATAGTCATGCCCTGTTTATTTATCTTTTTAATTATTTCAAAGATTTTATCAACGTTCCAAAGACGGCTCATCTAATAAAAGCAGCCTGGGCTGCGCCATAAGCGCCCTTGCTATGGCCAGCATCTGCTGTTCGCCTCCGCTCATAGTGCCGCCGGGTTGCTTCAGCCTTTGCTTCAGGACTGGAAAATAATGGAACATATTTTCTAAATCACTTTTGACTTTTGACCCCCGCTTAAAGCCTGCGGGGGCAGGCCCCTGACCTTTGACTTTTCTTGCATACGCCCCCATCTCCAGATTTTCCATAACAGTCAACTGCGGAAATATCCTTCTCCCTTCTGGTGCCTGTGATATGCCAAGCGCAACAATTGCATGTGCAGTTAGATTATCTATCCGCTGTCCCAGGAATTTTATAGTTCCTTGCTTGGGATGAAGAACCCCGGAAATGGTGTTCAGCATTGTTGACTTTCCTGCGCCATTGGCGCCAATGATGGCAGCAATCTCGCCTTGGTCAACCTCAAGAGATATTCCCTTCAGCGCCTCTATATTTCCATAAGCAGTATAAACATTATCAAGTTTAAGCATACTCTCTTCCCAGATATGCCTCTATAACTTTTTTATCTTTTCTGACCTCGTCCGGCAAACCTTCGGCAATCTTTACGCCGTGGTCAAGCACAAAAACCTTGTCTGATATTCCCATTACAACCTTCATATCATGCTCAATCAAAAGTATGGTGATGCCTCTGTTTCGTATAAGTTTTATAAGCTCCATGAGAGATTCCGTTTCCTTTGGATTCATACCTGCCGCAGGCTCGTCCAACAGAAGGAGCTTTGGCTCGCTTGCCAATGCTCGCGCTATTTCAAGCCTTCTCTGGTCTCCGTAGGGAAGATTTCTTGCCCAGATGCTTGCCTTTTTTTTCAGTCCCACAAAATCCAG
>JACRNK010000214.1 GCA_016234985.1 Deltaproteobacteria bacterium | reverse complement strand
TCCTGGGTTCATCTCTTTTTTCAGGATTGCCACAGATTCTTTTATGAGTTTAAAAAGTTCTAATGTCTCTTCCTTTTCAATATCTTCCAACAGACTTGTATGCCTCCACGGATACACAAGGAGATGGCCGTTATTGTAAGGAAATTTATTCATCATAACAGCCGCAAGTTTGCCTCTGTATAAAACCAGTTCTTTTGTATCGTCTTTGCTGTAATCCTTGCAGAATATGCATTGGCTGGATTTTTGCCCGAGGATATACTCTGCGCGCCACGGCGCCCAGAGTTGTTTCATCTCCATTATTTATTTACCCTTTCTTTTAGTTCTTTGCCGACTTTGAAGAAAGGAGTTCTCTTTGCCGGAATATTTATATTTTCACCTGTCTTCGGGTTTCTCCCTTTTCTGGCCTTATGCTCCTTTACCTTAAAGCTGCCAAATCCCCTGATCTCAACCTTGCCGCCTTTTGCAAGGCTGGCTGTCATGCTGTCAAATATTTCATCCGCAATGAGCTCCACATCCCTTTTGGTAAAATTTTTAACCTTTTCAGCAATCTTTTCTATCAAACCGCTTTTTATCATTTTTAAGTTCCTCCCCATGTAAAGTCAAACAACCCCCTCAATCCCCCTTAACAAAGGGGGAATTAAAGGGGGTTGTTTTATATGCTATACGGAAAAAGATACTGCAACCCCCCGTATCCACCTTTCAATTTCTTCAACATCTGTCCGCCTAAGGTTGATGCGGCGTCGCCAAAGATAATATCCCACAGCCTGATGCCCTTTTTCTCCGGGTATAAAACAATTGGTTTGCCCTTTATATTGGCCATGGATGCCGCGATATCAATAGCGTCCTGAAAATTGCCTATATCATCGACCAATCCGATATCCTTGGCCTGTTGGCCGGAAAATATCCTGCCGTCGGCAAATTTCTTAACCGCATCAATCTTTAGCTTCCTGTTTTCAGCCACAATGCCGACAAATTGCTGATGCACATCATCTATAACATTCTGTAAAAGCCTCTTCTCGTCATCCTTCATGCCCCTCAAAGGAGAGCCTATATCCTTATACTCTCCGCTTTTTATTACATAGCCTTTGAAGCCTATTTTGTTAAGCAGCTCTTCCGCATTTGCAAATTCCATGATAACGCCGATGCTGCCTGTAATGGTTCCCGGATTTGCAACTATCTTGTCGGCAGCAGCCGCGATATAGTAACCGCCGGAAGCGGCCACAGCGCCCATGGAGGCGATTATTTTCTTTTTAGCGCCTGCTTTTTTTACTTCCCTGTAGATTTCCTGAGACGGCCCTACTCCGCCGCCAGGCGAGTTTATCCTTACAACAATGGCCTTTACATCATCCCTCTCCACAAATTCCTTAATCTGTTTATTGATTGACTCCGGTTCCGTTATTATCCCCTCCACCTCTACCACAGCCACCTTATCGCCAAATGGAAGGCCGTCTCCGCTCAGAAAAATAACAAAAAAGAATACAAAAAAGACAAAAAATAACAGCCCTGCAATGCCTAAAACCCATTTTATATGTTTCTTTCCCATATGTTTTAACTATCAGTTCTCTCCTCGGTTTTTACCCTGTTAGAAGCCTCCTCCGACGGCGGCAAATTCTCAATAGAGGCAGATTCTTCCCCAACAGGGCTTCTAACAGGGTTTACCAATCCTTTAAAGCCAAGGCCTATCTTCTTTTCCTCAGGGTCTACATTCAACACCTCTGCTTCGACCGTATCCCCGATAGTTATATTGATCCCCTTTTTCTTTCCCCTGATTAATTCCGACACATGGATAAGACCCTCCACGCCGTTCTCAAGCTCTACAAATGCCCCAAAATTCGCCATGTTTGTTATCCTGCCGACAACAGACATGCCTGCATGGTATTTTTCTTCAACCCCCCGCCAGGGGTCTTGCTGAATCGCCTTTATACTGAGGGAAAGCCTTTCCTTGTCCTTGTCTATGTTTAAAACCTCCGCCTCTATCTCCTGCCCTTTTTGAAAAAGCTCTGCCGGATGTTTTATTTTCTTCCATGACATATCGGATATATGCACCAACCCGTCTACGCCTTCTTCTATGCCGACAAAAATGCCGTAATCCGCAATATTTTTTACGACACCCTTAATCCTTGTCCCTTTTGGATATTTCAGCGCCATCTCATCCCATGGACTTGGCTCAGCTTGCTTGCGGCTTAAAGAGAGTTTCTTGTTTACAGAATCCAGTTCTAATACCTTCACCTCTATTGCATCTCCGATTTTGAATCTTTGAGAGGGATGCTTTATCTTTGCCCAGCCTAATTCAGACAGATGCACCAGCCCTTCCAAACCTTCTTCAACCTCCACAAACGCCCCGTAGTCCGTTATGCTGGAAACCTTGCCCACAACCTTTGCCCCAACCTGATATTTTTCCTTGGCCGTGTCCCATGGATTAGGCTTAATCTGTTTCAAGCCGAGAGATATTTTGTTTTCTTCTTTATTGAATTTTAAAATCTTGGCGGATATACTGTCGCCGACCTTAAAAGTCTGCGACGGATGTTTGGTCTTTCCCCACGACATATCGGTAATATGCAACAGGCCGTCTATGCCGCCCAGGTCAACAAAAACGCCATAGCTGGTAATATTTTTTACCACCCCATCAACAATTTTCCCTTCCTCAAGGGTCTGTATGATGTCTTTCTTGTTTCGTTCTCTTTCTTCCTCCAAAATGGCTCTTCTTGATACAACGATATTTGGTTTTTGCCTGTCATACTGCAAAACCTTAAACATGAAAGAATTATTGATAAGCTGGTCGGGATTATTTACAGGCCTTAAGTCTACCTGAGAGCCTGGCAAAAAAGCGGTAACGCCGCTTAAATCAACATTGAAGCCTGCTTTTACCTTCTGAATTATTTTTCCCTCTATAGCCTTGCCGGTCTTGTACGCATCCTCTATCTCATCCCAAATCCTTATCTGCCTGGCCTTTTCTTTTGAGAGAACCACATAACCATTCTCGTCTTCGGCGCTTTCCAACAGCGCCTCTATCTCGTCTCCGACCTTGACCTGCGGGCTTCCATGCGCGTCAAGAAATTCTTTGAGCGGTATGTGGCCTTCTGCTTTGTATCCGATATCAACTATAATCACATCTTTTGCAATGCAGACTACTTTCCCCTTTATAATCTCGCCAACCTGCGGTTCTTTAAGCGTCTTTTCGTAAAACGTTTCATCGTTGCCGCCGCTTGATATTTCTGCGCCAATCTTGTCTGATATTGTATCTGACACTTTCCTACCTCCCGGCTTTTTGAACAGGTAAGATATATCACAACTTGAGCTAAAGTTCAAGGCGAGGTATTTTTGAGGTGTATTTTCAGGATGAATGATTAGACAAAAGAAGGGAAGTTGGATGCTATTCTATAACATCCAACTCTATTGGTTCCACTGTAACGCCTTTGCCGCTTAAAAACCTGATAGCCTTGTCTATTTCAGCAGCTTCTCCTTCGAGTTCCAGCGCCATAAGGCCGAGCTTATCCGATACATTGGCCTGCCTTATGCTGACAACAACCTCATAAGATTTTATGACCTGATAGATAAGCGGCTCCTTGATGAGCTCAGGCGGATAGGTGAGATAAAACCTCTTTTTCAATTTACCCCTCCTGCAATGGCAGGTATAATGGAAATTTCATCGCCTGCCTTAAGTTCAGTGTCCATGTTATTTTTAAATCTTATATCTTCGTCATTGACATACACATTAACAAACCGTCTGAGTTTACCGTCGCCCTCGCATATCCTTTCCTTTAGACCGGGATAATGCCTTTCTATGTCATCTATCAGGTCCTTTATGTTTTTACCTTCAGCAGAAACTTCGTCTTTGCCGCCGGTCAGCTTTCTCAGCGGTGTAGGAATCCTTACCTTTATTGCCATTGATTGCCTCCTATCTCTTTTCTATTTTCAACCGAAAGTACTCCCCTTCTTTCTTTACCTCAACAATCTTATGCCCTTCTTCCTTTATGCTCTTTGGAACATTCTGAATAGGTTCTCC